>NZ_JBWKVH010000034.1:0-82581 GCF_059421605.1 Cupriavidus sp. GW821-FHT02F09 | reverse complement strand
ACAGGCATCGGGTTTGCGCGATGCCATCGTGGCGGGCGCGGTGCCGGTCAATGCGTTGAGCGAAGCGCAGTTCTGAGGTCTTCCTGGTCCAGGCAAGCAAAAGGCGACCCGCGGGTCGCCTTTTTTACTTCCTCGAAACCGATGCGCGGATCAGGCCGCTGCGTGGCGCGGGGCGGCGTGCGTTCTCGCTGGCTTGAGATAGCGAGCCACCGAGAGGTCGTCCGCGCGGATCGCCGGCGAGGTGCCGGACACCAGGTCCGACAGCAGCTTGCCCGAGCCGCAGGCCATGGTCCAGCCCAGCGTGCCATGGCCGGTATTGAGCCACAGGCCCTTGACCTGCGTGGGGCCGACGATGGGCGTGCCATCCGGCGTCATCGGGCGCAGGCCAGTCCAGAAGCTGGCACGGCTGACATCGCCCGCGCCCGGGAACAGGTCCGTGACCACATGCTCCAGGGTGCGGCGCTTGGCCGGGTCGAGCGTGCGGTCGTAGCCCACGATCTGCGCCATGCCGCCCACGCGGATGCGATCGTCGAAGCGGGTGATTGCCACCTTGAAGGTTTCGTCGAGCACCGTGGAAACGGGGCTGCGATCGGCATTGGTCATCGGCACCGTGAGCGAGAAGCCCTTGAGTGGATACACCGGCAGGTTCGACAGGCCCGGCAGGAAATTCTTCACGAACGGTGTCGACCAGCTGCCCAATGCCACCACGACCAGGTCGGCCATGACAGGCTCGCCGCCCACCATGGCGCCGGTAACGGCATCACCCTTGGTCAGCAGCCCGTCGATGGAGCGGTTGTATTGGAACTGCACGCCCAGGCCTTCGGCCATGGCGGCGAGTTGCCGGGTGAACAGCTGGCAGTCGCCGGTTTCATCGTTGGGTAGCCGCAGGCCGCCGGTCAGCTTGTGGCTGACGGCGGCCAGGGCCGGTTCGCTGGCGGCGAGTTCCTCGCGCGATAGCAACTGGTAGGGCACGCCGGCTTGCTCCAGCACGGCAATGTCCTTGGCGGCGCCGTCGAGCTGCTCGGCGGTGCGGAAGACTTGCAGCGTGCCTTGCTGGCGGCCTTCGTAGGCGATGCCGGTATCGGCGCGCAGGGCGACGATGCAGTCGCGGCTGTACTCGGCCAGGCGCACCATGCGTTCCTTGTTGACCGCATAGCGCTCAGCGCTGCAGTTCATCAGCATCTGCCACATCCATTGCAGCTGGAACAGCGTGCCGTCCGGTTTGATGGACAGCGGTGCGTGCTCCTGGAACATCCACTTGATGGCTTTGAGCGGCACGCCGGGTGCGGCCCAGGGCGACGCATAGCCCGGGGAGATCTGGCCGGCGTTGGCGAAACTGGTCCCCAGCGCGGGTGCGGCCTCTCGGTCGATCACGGTGACTTCATGGCCGGCACGGGCCAGGTACCAGGCGCTGGTAACGCCAATTACGCCACTGCCAAGAACGAGAACGCGCATAGTCGGGGGCTCGCAACCAAGAAATAGAGTGGATAAAGTATTTACATCTATACTATTTAAATATGAGCAGTCATAGTTATTGTAATTTTCAGAGAAACAGGAATAACTAATGAGAACGAGTCGTCAGCCCGTGCGTAGCCTGGACCGGCTGGATCGGAAGATCCTGGCCTTGCTCCAGGCGGACGGGCGTATGTCGATGAAGGAACTGGCGGAAGCGGTTGGCCTGACCATCACGCCATGCATCGAGCGGGTCAAGCGCATGGAGCGTGACGGCGTCATCATGGGCTACTACGCGCGCCTGAATCCCGCGCTGCTCGGCAGCGGCTTGCTGGTGTTTGTCGAGATCTCGCTGGGCAACAAGTCCGGCAATATGTTCGAGCAGTTCCGCCGCGAGGTGTCGCGCATTCCGGAAGTACTGGAGTGCCATCTGGTCTCGGGCGATTTCGACTACCTGATCAAGGCGCGCATCCGCGAGATCGGCGAGTACCGCCGCCTGCTGGGCGACATCCTGTTGCAGTTGCCGGGCGCCGCCCAGTCCAAGAGTTACGTGGTGATGGAAGAGATCAAGGAAACGCTGGCGATCGCGGTCGACGAGAAGGCGCCGCACGCCTGAAGCCTCGCTGTCCTGCGCATCCGGCCTAGAACAGCGACATCTGCGGCGCGGCGCTCGCCTGGGAGAAATGTTCGATGGTGAGAGGGTGGCGCTCAGCATTGAGCCCGAAGCGCTGGCAGGCCAGCTTGAAGCGCTTGCGCAGCAGTTCGGCAAAGATGCCGGTGCCGGTCATGCGCGTGCCGAACCGTGAGTCGTAGGCCCGGCCTCCGCGCATTTGCGCGACCAGGCTTTCGACGTGCCGGGCGCGCAGCGGATGGTAGGTGGCCAGCCACTCTGAGAACAACTGCTCCACCTCGCGCGGCAGGCGCAGCAGGATATACGCCGCGGTTTTCGCGCCGGCCCTGGCGCCGGCGTCAAGGATGGACTCCATTTCCGGATCGGTCAGGCTCGGAATGACTGGCGCCACCATCACCCCCACCGGGATGCCGGCCTCGCTCAGGGAAGCGATGGCGGCCAGGCGGCGCGCCGGCGCGCTTGCGCGGGGCTCCAGCGTGCGGGCGATCTCGTTCTTGAGCGATGTGACCGACATATGGACCCGGACCAGGTTCTTGGCCGCCATGCGCTGCAGGATGTCGATGTCGCGCGTGACCACGCCCGACTTGGTCGTGATGGCCACCGGATGGTTGAATCGCTCCAGCACTTCCAGGATGCCGCGCGTGATCTTGAGATCCCGCTCGATGGGTTGGTAAGGATCTGTATTGGCCCCCAGCGCGATTACCGTCGGTACGTAGTTGCGGTGAGCCAGTTCGGCCTCGAGCAAGGCGGCGGCGTTGTCTTTTGCGTACAGGCGGGTTTCGAAGTCGAGGCCCGGCGAAAGCCCCAGATAGGCGTGGCTGGGCCGGGCATAGCAATAGATACAGCCATGCTCGCACCCGCGGTACGGGTTGATGGACGCGTCGAACGGCAGGTCTGGCGATTGGTTGCGCGAGACGATGCGTTTGGCCTTCTCCGTGAAGACAATGGTCTGGATTTGGGGTGTCTCTGGCTCATCGAAGGCTTGGGACTCGTCGGCGACCCGTTCGCGGGTCCAGGCGTCGAACCGGCTGACGTCGTTCGAGCGCGCCGCCCGGCCTTTCAGCGGGCTGGAGGAGGGTGGTCGGGTCGGCACGTCGGCGGTCCTGTGGCTACAGTTGATACTGTATATTTATACAGTACTTCGCGTAGGGAGCCAAGCTGTGTTTTTTACGGGGCGGGAGCCGTGGCCTCTGGGCTATCCCAGTAGGGTGGGGAGCCGAAGCGCGCAGCAAAGAAATCGATAAATGCGTGCGTCTTCGCGGGCACCTGGCGGCGGCTGGGATAGACCGCCCAGATCGACACGGCCGGCAGCACCGGGTAATCGGGGAGCACGCGGACCAGCGCGCCGCTGCGCAGGTAAGGGCCAACGTCCCAGGTCGACTTGAGCGCCAGCCCCATGCCAGCCAGGATCGCATCCCGGATGACTTCGCCGTTGTCCGTGCGCAGGTTGCCGGCGACCGCTACTGCTGTCTTGCCTAGCGCCGTGTCGAACTGCCAGGAGGACTGGTCGCCCAGCACGATGCAATTGTGGTGGCGCAACTCTTCGGGATGCCGGGGCGTGCCGTGCGCAGCAAGATAGCCAGGCGAAGCGCAAACGGCGCGATGGCTAGGGGCCAGGGGGCGTGCCACCAGGGATGAGTCCGGCAACGCACCCATGCGTAATGCCACGTCGACGCCGGCCTCGACCAGGCCGATCACCTGGTCGGTCAGGCGCAGGTCCAGCGTCAGTCCCGGGTAGGCGGCGAGAAAGGCAGGGATGGCCGGCGAGACGTGCTGGCGGCCAAAAGAGGCGGGCACCGTGACCCGCAACTGCCCCTGGGGCGCCTGCGCGCCGCGGCCCACTGATTGCGCGGCCTGGCCGGCTGTGTCGAGCAAATGCGCGGCATGTTCGAGGAAGCGCTCACCCTCGCCGGTCAGGGAGATGCGGCGCGTGGTCCGGTGCAGCAGCCGCGTGCCGAGCCGCTGCTCGAGCTGGGCCAGGCGGCTGCTGGCCGAGGAGGTGGATAACCCGAGATCGCGCGCCGCTGCCGAGAGGTTGCCCAGCGACGCTGCGCGCACGAACACGGCGATGTCCAGCAGGTCGAAGTGCATCGGCGCCGGGGGGGGGGGCTGGGCCTGGGACCTGAGGCTTATTGCGACAAGGCGCGCGCGGCTTCGACCTGGGATTCGAAGAAAGTCTGGAAACTGATGGCCAAGCCCGCCATCAGCAGGCCGGTGCCGATCAGCAGGGACAGGATGACGAGGATCACGACGGGCCAGCCCGAACGGGTTGGCGTGCCATGCGGGTTGAAGCGGGCATCCCATTTGTCGTCGGGGCGCAGGCCATACACGATGGCCGCCAGGAAGGCGCTGATCACCGACGTGCCGCCGGCAATGGCGAAGGTCCAGTTCAGGGCCGGCGAGCCGGCGCCAGTTTGCATCGACATGACGCCGATGACCCCGGCGAGTGCCGCCAGCAGGTGCGCCCAGGCAAACTTATCGCGCAAGCCACCCAGGTAGAAGCGATGCAGGCCCACGGTGCCGAACAGGAAGGCCAGTGCGACCGTGATCAGTTTGGATTTGCCCTGAAGCGGCTTGGGGGCAGCGGTGGCTGAAACTTGGGTAGCGGCGGGCATGGGGCGACAGCTAGGTTAATGACCGGCAGGGGCGGCCGGCAAGCGCAATTCAGGTGAATGCCAGCCAGGCTGGCGCCGGCGCTCATTGTACGCCGGCCTCAACCGAGGGCGGACTCCGGCGGAGCAGGGCAGGAAGCTTTGCGGGTCGGACGCGGATGCCCGCGAGAGTTTCTTTCGCGGCATATCGTCGAGGAGGGGGCAAGTAGAGAGTAGAGCGTGATTGCCGTGGGCACGGCAATCAGCCATGGAAGACAGTGAGGAGGGGGGGGGCGTGCCTAGCGGCCGCCGTCTCGTCCGCGCGCTTGCCAGCCCGGGCCCATGCCGGAGCCGCGCTGCTCGCCACGCCCGTTGTCGCCTTGCATATTGCGATCCGACTGCCGGTTGCGTTCATCGTCGCGTTCCTGAGGTGGCAGGGGGCGGCCATTCAGGCGGTCATCGGCGCGCGCGCGGGCTTCCATTCGTTCGATCTGGGCACGCACATGGTCTTGCCGTTCCGCGCGTACACTCGCCATTTCCCATGCGCCGTGGCCTGGCTGGCCATGCGCATTGCTCACAATCCGGCCTTCGGGCCGGCCATGTTGCCAAAACGCGACCTGTGCATGGCTGACAGCATTGAGGCCGAGCAAGGAAACGGCCAACAGGATGCCAGCCACCGAGTCGCGCAGGAGGGTGCGGGGGAGCATGCGGAATCCCAGTATCCTGTCGCGTGGTGAGGTTGTTCGAGATATGGGTTCATGGTACGCACGCGTCTTCGGTGCGCCTATGCTAAAGCCGTTACCGGTGTAACGGATTGTTTCTCCACTGTCCTGGGGGCCGGGCTGTATCCGGCGCGCGGCAAGGGCTCAGGGTGCGTAGCGGATGCGATAGACCGCGCCCGCCATGTCGTCGCTGACCAGCAGCGAACCGTCCGGGGCAACCTGGACATCGGCAGGCCGGCCCCAGGGTTTGTCGCCCTGCAGCCAGCCTCGCGCGAACACCTCCTGGCGCACCACCTGGCCGCGCTCATTCAGTACCACCCGGACGACGCGGTAGCCGACCGGCTTGGTCCGGTTCCAGCTGCCGTGTTCGGCAATGAAAATGCTGTTGCGGTACTCGGCGGGGAATTGCGTGCCGGTATAAAAGCGCATGCCGAGCGCGGCGACATGCGCGCCCAGCTTTGCGGCCGGCGGCTCGAACTCGGAGCAGGCGCGCTGCTTGCCGAACTCGGGGTCGGGGACGCTGCCGGCGTGGCAGTACGGGTAGCCGAAATGCTGGCCCGCCCGGGTAAGGTGGTTGAGCTCGTCGTCGGGCACATCGTCCCCCAACATGTCGCGCCCGTTGTCGGTGAACCAGAGCTGCCGGGTGGCCGGGTGCCAGTCAAAGCCTACCGAGTTGCGCACCCCCCTGGCCACGACCTGCAAGTCGGTGCCGTCCGGCTTCATCTTCATGATGTTGGCGTAACGGTTCTCGTCGGGCGCGCAGATATTGCACGGCGCGCCGACCGGCACGTACAGATATCCATCCGGGCCAAAGGCGATAAACTTCCACCCGTGGTGCGTTTCGGAGGGAAAGCGATCACTTACCACGATGGGTTTGGGCGGGTTGTCCAGGCGGGCATCGATATCATCCAGCCGGACGATCTGCGAGGTCGAGGAGGCGTACAGCGCGCCGTTGCGGAAGGCCACGCCCACCGGCATGGTCAGGCCGGTGGCGATAGTCTTCACCTTCGGGGCGGGCGCCAGCGGGTTGCGGATCGCATACACCTTGCCTTCGCTGCGGGTGCCGATGAAGAGCGTGCCTGCCGGCGACAGGGTCATGCCACGGGCTTCCGGCACCTCCGCGCTCAGCAATTCGATGTGAAAGCCTGGGGGCAGCTGGATCTGATCCAGCGGCAGGGCGGCGTTGGCATTGGGGCTGAACCAGATCGCGGCTGCGAACGCCGAGAAAGTGCTCGCGAGCAGGGTTCGGAAGCTGCGAATGTGAAGATGAAATCGCATGGCGAGCTCTCCTGTCGGGGTTTTCACCACGATGCCTGCGGCCGGGTGTCGCGTCAATCGCTCTAAGTGTTTGTTTGGCCTCGGAATTTGGTCTATACTCTTGCGTTTCGTGTTCGAACATCAAGTTTTCTGAGGAATCAAACCCATGGTCGTAATCCGTCTGGCTCGCGGTGGCAGCAAGAAGCGCCCCTTCTTCAATATCGTCGCTGCTGACTCGCGTAATCGTCGCGATGGCCGTTTCATCGAGCGTATTGGTTTCTACAACCCCCTGGCTTCGGCAAGCGAAGAAGGCCTGCGTCTGGTGCAAGACCGCCTGACGTACTGGACCGGCGTTGGCGCCCAGCTGTCGCCGACGGTTGCCCGTCTGGTCAAGCAAAACGCCGCCAAGGCTGCAGCCTGATTGTTGTGACGCGCGTTTCGCGACGCGTGGCAAACGACACGTGACAGAACGCAAGCAAGGCGCCCCGGCGCGGCGGCCACTCAATGTGCCGCTCGAGCCCTCGGCCCGGCGCGAGGCCGGTGAGCAGGAAAAGCCCAGTCTCAAGCGCGGTGCAACCGGGTTGCCGGCTGCGCTGGCGTATACCGATAAGCTGCCGGACGACCTGATCGAGGTCGGTTATATCGGTGCGGCTTATGGGATACGGGGCTGGATCAAGGTCCAGCCGCATGCCGACGATGCAAGCGCGCTGTTGCACGCGCGCCGCTGGTGGCTGCTCAAACCGCCGCCAACCGGCCTGGTTGGCGCGGCAGATGCCGTGGCCTCCGAGGCCTTGTGCGTGAAGATCGTGCAGTCCCGCGAGCACAGCGGTACCGTAGTGGCCCAGGCGAGCGGCGTGTCCGAGCGCAACCACTCGGAGGCGCTCAAGGGGCGCCGTGTCTGGATTCGTCGCGAGGACTTCCCCGCGCCGGATGAGAACGAATTCTACTGGGTCGATCTGATTGGCTGTGCCGTGTTCAATGAGCAGGGCGAGTCGCTGGGCGAAGTGTCCGGGCTGATCGACAACGGTGCGCACCAGATCCTGCAGGTGGCGCATGCCTTGCCCGATGGCAAGGCGGGTGAGCGCCTGATTCCCTTTGTCGACGCATTCCTGCGCTCGGTCGATATCTCGGCCCGGCGCGTGGTGGTGGACTGGGGCCTGGATTACTGAGCGGCCCGGGCTGCTGAAGGCAAGGGCGCTTGGCCGGCGATAGCCGGTGGGCGAGTGGTGGGCAAGTAAAGGGAGAGGCGGATGCAGTTCGACGTGATCACGCTGTTTCCCGAGATGTTTCGCGCGCTGACCGACTGGGGCATTACCAGCCGGGCGGCAAAGCAGCAGCGCTACACGTTGCGCACCTGGAATCCACGCGACTTCACCAGCGACAACTACCGTACCATCGACGATCGCCCCTACGGCGGCGGCCCTGGCATGGTGATGCTGGCCAAGCCGCTGGAAGATGCCATCGACGCGGCGTGTTCCGCCCAGCAGGCGGCGCAGGCCAAGCCGGAGGGCCAGGAGGCGCCGGTGCGGCCGCACGTGGTGCTGATGTCGCCGCAAGGCGCGCCGCTGACGCACCAAAAGGTGATGTCACTGGCACAGCGTCCAGGCCTGGTGATGCTGTGCGGACGCTACGAAGCGATTGACCAGCGGTTGATCGAGCGTCGGGTCGATGAGGAAATCAGCCTCGGCGATTTCGTGCTATCCGGTGGCGAGCTGCCGGCCATGGCCGTGATCGACGCGGTGGTCAGGCATTTGCCGGGTGTGTTGGGCGATGCCCAGTCGGCGGTTCAGGACAGCTTCGTCAACGGGCTGCTGGATTGTCCGCACTACACGCGGCCAGAAGAATACGAAGGTGTGCGGGTGCCCGATATCTTGCTCGGGGGCCATCATGCCGAGATCGAGAAGTGGCGGCGCCAGCAGGCGCTGGCCAATACTGCGAAGAAGCGCCCCGATCTGATCGAGGCAGCGCGCAGTCAAGGGTTGCTGAGCCGGGTCGACGAGAAATTCCTGTCGACATGGCTGGCGAAAGAAGGGCGGGAGCTCGCTCCCGCCAAGTGAAACCCCATCCTCTGCCGGGGCCCAGGCCATGCCTGGGGCATACAACGTCGGCATGATGGACAAGGAGAAGAAACGATGAACATCATCGAGCTGATCGAGAAAGACGAAATCGCGCGTCTGACCGCGAACAAGACCATCCCCGCATTCGCACCCGGCGACACCGTGATCGTCAGCGTGAACGTGGTGGAAGGTAACCGCAAGCGCGTCCAGGCTTATGAAGGCGTCGTGATTGCCAAGCGCAATCGTGGCCTGAATTCGTCCTTCATCGTGCGCAAGATTTCGTCGGGTGAAGGCGTGGAACGTACGTTCCAGCTGTACTCGCCGCTGATCGCAGCGATCGAAGTGAAGCGCCGTGGCGACGTCCGCCGCGCCAAGCTGTACTACCTGCGTCAGCGTTCGGGCAAGTCCGCGCGGATCAAGGAAAAGCTGGCATACAAGTCGGCACCGGCCAAGGCTGCTGCCAAGGCTGCTGCTGCTCAGTAAGCCGCCAGTCGCCTCGATCGGCTTGCCGGTCGAGGCTGCGCAAAAAGGGCACCTTCGGGTGCCCTTTTTGCATCTCCGCGTGCCACGTTTGCCGCGTCGCAGCACAAACGGTTTGGCCGGCTTCTGTCATACTCGCAACGATTATGCGTCCTGCCTTTGATCCCGAATCCCTCCCCATCGTCGCCACCGACACGCGGCACCCGCCGCTGGCCGACGTGCGCCTGCGCCCGGAATTCATCCGCCATCGGCTCCAGTCGCCCCCTGCCTGGGACCCCGAGCTGACCGATGAGTCGCGCGCCTATGACCGCAGCCTGAAGCTGCGCGATGCAGCCGTGCTGGTACCGTTGGTGGAGCGTGAGGATGGGCTGACCGTGCTGCTGACCGAGCGCAACGCCAACCTGAGCGCGCACGCCGGGCAAATCAGTTTCCCCGGCGGCCGCCACGAAGCGTTCGATATCGACCGGACGGCGACGGCACTGCGCGAAACGGAGGAAGAGGTGGGGCTGGCGCGCGATTATGTGGAGGTGCTGGGCAGCTTGCCCGACTACATCACCGGCACCGGCTTCCATGTGAGCCCGGTGGTGGGCCTGGTCCGCGACGGCTTCACGCTGCGGCCCGATGCGCGCGAGGTTGCCGATGTGTTTGAAGTGCCGCTAGGTTTCCTGATGGACCCGTCGCATCACGAGCAGCGCCTGTTTCGCTGGGTGGACGGCGAGCGGCTGTTCTACGCCATGCCGTTCCCGCGCGAGGATGGCGGCCACCGGTTTATCTGGGGCGCCACCGCCGGCATGCTGCGCAACCTCTACCACTTGCTGGCCGCCTGAGGGACGCCAGCGCGCTCAGGCGGCCGCCGCTGCCGTCCCGGTGCCTTCCCCGATGCAGTGCGGGCAGCTCTGGCCCACCACGTAGTGCGGGCTTTGCTGCTCTTCGGCGGTGACCACGGCGCGGCAGGCAAAACACTGCTTGGGGCCAGCCGGCTCCAGGTTGGGGTTCAGCGCGGTGCGGTAGTCGAAGACAAAGCAGTCGCCCTGATAGTGGCTGCCACCCACTTCCTCGAAATACTTCAGGATGCCCCCCTCTAGCTGGTAGACATGCTCGATGCCGGCTTCCTGCATGTGGATGGCGGCCTTCTCGCAGCGAATGCCGCCGGTGCAGAACGACACGATGGTCTTGCCCGCGAACTCCGCCTTGTGCGCGGCAATGGCTGGCGGAAAATCGCTGAACTTGGCGATGTCGTAATCGACCGCCTGCTCGAACGTGCCGACGGCGACCTCAAAGGCGTTGCGTGTATCCAGCATCACCACAGGGCGGCCGGCATCGTCGTGGCCCTGGTCCAGCCAGCGCTTGAGCTCGACTGGCGTCACCGCCGGCGCCCGACCGGCTTCGGGGCGGATCAGCGGCATCTTCATGGTGATGATTTCCTTCTTCTCACGCACCAGCATGCGCTTGAAGGGCTGGTTTTCCGACAGGCTCTCCTTGGGCTCGATATCGGCAAAGCGCGGGTCGGCATGCAGCCAGGCGAGGAAGCCGTCGATGGCCTCGCGCACGCCGGCGAGGAACAGGTTGATGCCTTCCGGCGCGAGCAGGATCGTGCCCTTGAGCCCGTGTGCTTCACAGCGCGCGCGCATTTCCGGGCGCAAGACCGGGATATCGTCCAGTGAGACGAACTTGTAAGCGGAGATGTTTACGATCTGCATAGGTGGCGCGCGACGGGACCGCGCCTTGCGAGCGCGCGGTAACTGCCTGATTGGAAAGGCGAAATTATAGCGCCTCGCAGGCCTCCTGCCGGGCTTTTCCGAGCGCCTGGCTCAGTATTGCCGTCGGGCTCGTAGCGCAAAGAAGGCAGGCGCGGACATGCCGAGCCGGTACAATTACGGCCATGTCTGCACCTCGCTTCGTTCATCTCCGTCTTCATTCCGAATACTCCGTCGTCGACGGCATCGTGCGCCTGGACGATGCCGTCAAGGCTGCGGCCGCCGATGGCATGGGCGCGCTCGCCCTGACCGACCTGGCCAATGCCTTCGGCCTGATCCGCTTCTACAAGGAAGCGCGCGGCGGCGGCGTCAAGCCCGTGGTTGGCGCCGACGTCTGGCTGACCAACGCCGACGATCGCGACAAGCCGACGCGCTTGCTGCTGTTGGTCCGGGACCGGATTGGCTACCTCAATCTCTGCGTGCTGCTGTCGCGCGCGTGGCTTTCCAACCAGTACCGCGGCCGCGCCGAGATCGACCCCGCCTGGTTCGACGAAGCCGGCGAAGAGGGCCAGCCGCTGGCCACCGGCCTGATTGCGCTGTCTGGCGCGATGGGCGGTGACATCGGCATGGCGCTGGCCAATGGCAACGATGCGGCCGCGGCGCAGGCCGCCGCGCATTGGGCAAAGGTGTTCCCGCAGCGCTTCTATATCGAGCTGCAGCGTGCAGGCCTGCCCGGCACTGATGCCTATGTGCAGCAGGCGGTGCAGTTGGCGGCCAGGCTGGGCTTGCCGGTGGTGGCGACGCACCCGGTGCAGTTCATGACGCCTGACGATTTCACGGCGCACGAGGCTCGCACCTGCATCGCCGAAGGGGAGCTGCTGGCTAACCCCCGCCGCGTGCGGCGCTTCACCACCGACCAGTATTTCAAGACCCAGGACGAGATGTGCGCGCTGTTCGCCGACATCCCGTCCGCGCTGGAAAACGCGGTGCAGATCGCGCGCCGCTGCAACCTCACGCTGGAACTGGGCAAGCCGCGCCTGCCGCTGTTTCCGACGCCCGACGGCATGTCGCTCGACGATTACCTTGTGCACCTGGCCAAGGAAGGCCTGGAAAAGCGCATGGTGGTGCTGTTCCCCGACGAAGCCGTGCGCGAGGCCAAGCGCCCCGAGTACTACGCGAGGCTGGAGTTCGAGACCGGTACCATCATCAAGATGGGCTTCCCCGGCTACTTCCTGATCGTGGCGGACTTTATCAACTGGGCTAAGAACAACGGCGTGCCGGTCGGGCCGGGACGGGGCTCCGGCGCTGGTTCGCTGGTGGCCTATGCGCTCGGTATTACCGATCTGGATCCGCTCAAGTACGCGCTGCTGTTCGAGCGGTTCCTGAACCCGGAACGGGTTTCAATGCCCGACTTCGACATCGACTTCTGCCAGCAGGGGCGCGATCGCGTTATCACGTACGTGAAGGAGAAGTACGGCCACGCCGCGGTATCGCAGATCGCCACCTTCGGCACCATGGCCGCCAAGGCCGCGGTGCGCGACGTGGGCCGCGTGCTCGACCTGGGCTATGGCTTTGTCGACGGCATCGCCAAGCTGATTCCTTTCAAGCCGGGCAAGCTCGTCACCATCGAGGAAGCCAAGAAGGAAGAGCCGCTCCTGACCGAGCGCGAGAAGAACGAAGAAGAAGTGCGCCAGCTGCTGGAGCTGGCGCAGCGCGTGGAAGGCATGACGCGTAACGTCGGCATGCACGCCGGCGGCGTGCTGATCGCCCCGGGCAAGCTGACGGATTTCTGCCCGCTCTATACCCAGGGCGCGCAGAACGACGGCATGAGCGGTGTGGTCAGCCAGTACGACAAGGACGACGTGGAAGCCGCCGGCCTGGTCAAGTTCGACTTCTTGGGCCTGACCACGCTGACCATCCTGGACTGGGCCGAGCGCTATATCCGCAGGCTCGATCCGTCCATGGCGGACTGGAACTGCAGCCACATCCCGCTCGACGACAGCAAGGCATTCGACATCCTCAAGACGGCCAACACGGTCGCCGTGTTCCAGCTGGAAAGCCGCGGCATGCAGGGCATGCTGAAGGACGCCAAGCCTGACCGCTTTGAGGACATCATCGCGCTGGTGGCACTCTACCGCCCAGGCCCGATGGACCTGATCCCCAGCTTCTGCGCCCGTAAGCACGGCCGCGAGAAGGTGGAGTACCCGGACCCGCGCGTCGAGCCGGTGCTCAAGGAGACCTATGGCATCATGGTCTACCAGGAGCAGGTGATGCAGATGGCGCAGATCATCGGCGGCTACTCGCTGGGCGGCGCCGACTTGCTGCGCCGCGCCATGGGCAAGAAGAAGGCCGAGGAAATGGCCCAGCACCGCGAGCTGTTCCGCGAGGGTGCGGCCAAGAACGGCCTGACCGCCGAGAAGGCGGACGACACCTTCGACCTGATGGAAAAGTTCGCGGGCTACGGCTTCAACAAATCGCACGCGGCCGCTTACGCGTTGCTGGCCTACTACACGGCCTGGCTCAAGGCGCACCATCCAGCCGCGTTCATGGCTGCGAATATGTCGCTCGCCATGGACGACACCGACAAGGTCAAGATCCTCTTTGACGATTGCAAGCTCAACAAGCTCCAGGTGCTGCCGCCTGACGTCAACGCCAGCGAATACCGCTTCGCGCCGACCGATGCCAAGACCATCCGCTACGGCCTTGGCGGCATCAAGGGCTCGGGGCAGGGTGCCATCGAGGACATCCTGCGCGCCCGCGAGGAAAAGCCCTTTGCCGACCTGTTCGATTTCTGCGAGCGCGTCGACCGCCGCCAGGTCAACCGCCGCACCATCGAGGCGCTGATTCGCGCCGGCGCCTTCGACAGCCTCAACGCCAATCGCGGCCAGTTGCTGGCCTCGGTGTCGCGTGCCATGGAAGCCGCCGAGCAGAAGGCCGAGTCAGCCAACCAGGTGTCGCTGTTCGACCTGATGGCTGACGCCGGCGAATCGCACCGCCCCTCGCTGGTCGACGAACCGGCCTGGGCGCCCAAGCGCATGCTGCAGGAAGAAAAGCAGGCGCTGGGCTATTACTTCTCCGGCCACCTGTTCGACGCCTATCGGGACGAAGTCGGCCGCTTCCTCAAGGGCACGCTGGCCGGCCTGGAAAAGGAAGTGCAAGGCAATGGCGGCGGCTACGGCCGCGACGTGCGTGGCAAAGTCATCGCTGGTGTCATCACCGGCATGCGCACCCAGATGACGCAGCGCGGCAAGATGCTGATTGTCTTGCTTGACGACGGTACCGGACAGGTCGAGATGACGGTGTTCAACGAATTGTTCGATGCCAACCGCCATATGTTCCGCGAGGACGAGATGGTGATCGTGCAAGGCAACGCCCGTCACGACACCTTTACCGGTGGCGTGCGCTTCACCGCTGAATCGGTAATGGACCTGGTGGCGGCGCGCGCCAAGTACGCCGAGGCGGTCGGCCTGGCGTTCAACGGCAATGCCTCCACGGAACTGCTGCGCGAGTTGCTCACGCCCTACCTGGCGAGTGTGGCCAATGCGCCAGGCGTGCCGGTGCGCGTGAGCTACGCCACCACCGGCGCGCGCTGCGAGGCGGAACTGGGGCGGCAGTGGCTGGTCACGCCATCCGACGATGCCCTGGCAAGCTTCCGCGCGGCCCTGTCGGGCGAGAACGTCCGCATGCTCTACGGCTGACCCGGGGCTTGCCGGCGGGGCGGTACCGGCATAGCGCCGCCCTGACCGGCATTGCTGCCGTCCATCCCGTCTTTTCATGGATCACACAAGCCCCGCATGGCCAAGCAACGCATCCTCTTCCACCTGACCCACTTCCTGCGCGGCGGCATCGAGACCTCGCTGGTGTCGCTGCTGGCCTCGCTGGATCGAGAGCGCTTCGAGATCGGCCTGACGCTGACCTATCCGACCGAAGCGCTGGAGACGCATTTCCGCGCCATGTTGCCGCCGGACGTCAAGATCCATATCCTCGCGCCGGAGGCCTGGCTCTCGCGCTGCCGGCAATTGAAAAAAGCCGGCAAGCTGGGCCCGTTGGGCAAGATCTATGAAGAAGTGTTGTTGCCGCCGCTGCGCAAGCCGCTGGTCAACCGGCGCTTTCGCGGTATCGCGCGGGACTATGACCTGGTGATCGACTACGACATGTCGCTGTCGCGGCTGACCGGTCGCCTGCCGGTGCCGATGATCGGCTACCAGCATTTCAGCGTGGCACACCTGGAGCGCGAGAACCGCCGCAAGCTGCGCAAGCTGCGACGCCAGTGCCGTGAGCACTATGACCGCATCGTGGTGCTCAACGACAGCATGCTGGCCGATGCGCGGGCGCTGATTCCCGAGGCCGCCGACAAATTCATCCGCCTGTACAACGCCACTGACCTCGATCGCATCCGTGCGCTCGGCAAGGCGCCGTTCAAGCCGCCGGCGCATCCCTACATTGTTTCGGTGGGGCGGCTGGAAGAAAGCCAGAAGGATTTCACCACGCTGCTGCGGGCCTACGCGGCGCTGGTCAGGGGCACGGGCTTGTGCGAGCGGCTTGTGCTGGTGGGCGACGGCGCTTCGCGCGGCCGGCTCGAAGCGCTCGCGCGCGAGCTCGGCATCAGCGAGCGCGTCAGCTTTGCCGGTTTCCAGGCCAATCCCTATGCATGGATCCACCATGCGCGGCTGATGGCGTTCAGCTCCAAGATGGAGGGGCTGCCCAATGTGCTTCTTGAAGGCATGGCGCTGGGCCAGTTGGTGGTGAGTACCGATTGCCCGGTGGGCCCGCGCGAGATCCTGGCCGAGGGCAAGGCTGGCCTGCTGACGCCGGTTGGCGATGTGCCCGCGCTGGCGGAGGCGATCCGCCGCGGGCTCGAGGACGCGCCGCTGCGCGCCCGGCTGCTGGCCTATGCGGCTGTGCACATCGAGCAGATGGGCTTTGGCCCCACCTCGGCGGCCTTCAGCGCTTGCGTTGAGGACTTGCTGGGCGTGCCTCAGGCAGGCGCGGCAGCCCCTACCGTGGGGGCGCCTGCTGCTCGCTCTTCTGCTGCAGGTACCATAGCTTGATGTACTTGTAGTAGCTGGCCTGGCCATTCATCAGCGCCACACCGAGCCCCTGCGCGCCGTCCAGGAAACCGCGGCGCAGCAGGTAGGTGCGCAGGAACGCCCAGGCGCCATGCAGCACGGCGCTGGCGGGCGACGCCGTCTTGCCGCGCGCGAAGCCCTGCTGGGCGCCGAGGCTGGAGTATTTGTCGATCTTTTGCAGCACCTGCGAGAAATCGTCGTAGGTGTAATGCAGCAATGGCGAATTGAGCCTGCCGACTGGTGCATCGGCTATCACGCGCTCATGCACGAGATCGTCGGTGAAGCGGGCGTGGCCACGGCGGAACAGCCGTGTGACGTAGTCGGGGTACCAGCCGCCGTGGCGGATGAAGCGGCCGCAAAAGCGCGACAGCCTAGGTACCTCGTACGCATCGGACTGGCCGGACGCCACTGCGGCGAGAATTTCGTCGCGCAGCTCGGGGGTGACCCGTTCGTCCGCGTCGATGGAGAAGATCCAGTCGCCGTCGGCCTTGGATACCGCCAGGTTTTTCTGGGCGCCGAAGCCAGGCCAGTGCTCGGTTTCGAAGACCTCCGCGCCCAGGCTCCGGGCCAGCTCGACCGTGCCGTCCCGGCTACCTGAATCCACTATAATCGCGCGGTCGCACCAGGACACGCTTTCCAGGCACTCCCGGATGTTGTGTGCCTCGTTTTTTGTAATCAGTACGA
This sequence comes from Cupriavidus sp. GW821-FHT02F09, assembly GCF_059421605.1. Lineage (NCBI taxonomy): Bacteria > Pseudomonadati > Pseudomonadota > Betaproteobacteria > Burkholderiales > Burkholderiaceae > Cupriavidus > Cupriavidus sp. GW821-FHT02F09. Next base: position 65,941 of record NZ_JBWKVH010000034.1, on the reverse strand, counting down.
CTGAGATTTTCATAGAGCTTGCTTATGGTGTTTCGTGCGACCAAACAGGCATGGCTGGCTAACGGGCTGGTCTTTGCTTTCCCCATACTGCTACTGAGCGTGCCGCGAGGCGCGGGTGTTTTCGTCGCCGCGGTGGTGCTGGCCGTGCTGCTGGGCTGGCGAGGCATGGGCCCGGCCATGGCGCGCTATCGCGGCCTGCTTGTTCCCCTGGGGCTAGCCATTCTAGCGGTACTCGTGGTGTGCCTAACATCCAAGGTGATCTTCGGCTTGCGCTGGAGTGCGGTCGATAACCCGACGCGCGTGCTGCTTGCCTTCCTGACCTGCCTGGCGGTGCTGCGCTTTCGCCCGGACAGCCGCATGCTCTGGTACGGCATCCCGGTGGCATTGGTGTCCTGCTTACTGATTGTGGTGTATCAGTTGCTGGTGCTGCACATCCCACGGCCTGCGGCCTGGACTCAGCCGATTGCCTTCGCGAGCATGGTTGCCGCGTTTGGTCTGATCGGTTTCGCCCGGCCCGGCCGGCTTCGGCGCGACCACGCGCTGGCCTGGGGGAGCCTGCTGGTGGCAAGTACGGTGCTGATCCTCAATGGTTCGCGCGGCGCTTGGCTGGCATTGGCCGTGACCACGGTACCGATGTTGGTCGTGCGCTATCGCCAGATCAGGCTGCCGGCATTTCTCGGCATGGTGGTGTTGATGGTGGCGCTTGCCGCTGCGCTCTATGCGTTGCCCGGCAGCCCTGTCGCCACGCGTGTAGACGCGGTCGGACAGGAGATCGCAGGGTTTAAAGCCGGCAACGCAGACTCCTCCACGGGAGCGCGCTTGTTCATGTGGCAACTGGCGGCGAAGGCGTTCGAAGCGCATCCCTGGACGGGGATAGGATTGAGCCGCTTCGGTGATCTCACGGAGGCGCTGCCTGCCTGCCAGGCAGATCACAGCCACCAATATTGCCTGGAGCATGCCCACAACGACGTGATGGAGGCGCTTTCCACCATGGGCTTGCCTGGTCTGTTGGCAGTCATGTCCATCTTCTTGGTGCCGGCCTGGCTGTTCTTCGGACTCTTGTGCCATAGCCGCCGCCAGGGCGATGAGCGGGGCGAATGCCTCGCAGCCTCCGGCCTGGCCGTCGTCATGGCCAGCCTGATCAGCGGCCTGACACAGGTGACGATGGCGCACCAGGCAAATATTGTTTTTTATGCCGGCATCATCGGGCTGTTGCTCGGGCTGGCCGCGGTACAAGCAAAGTATCCCCGCGCCGACGGGGTGGAGAAAACGTGAAAGTCCAAGAACAAAATGCGCCCCCGGCACAGGAAGCCGACACCCTGAAGCGAGTCTGGTCCTACCTGCGTCCGGAAATGCGCGTCTTCATCGTTGCCATTATCGCGATGGCGGCAGTGGCTGGCGCCGAAGGGATCATGCCCAAGGTCGTCAATGACCTGCTCGACAACGGTTTCGGCGGCGCATATGCCGGCAAGCTCTGGCACGTGCCGGCCCTGCTGATTGGCGTGGCGCTGGTACGCGGGGTGGCGCAGTTCGCCTCCGGCTACCTGCTCGCCCTGATCTCCAACCGGGTGCTGCTGAAAATGCGTATGCAGATGTTCGAGCGCATGCTGCATGCGCCCGCGCTGTTCTACCACCGCAATACCGCGGCCTCGCTGATCAATGCGGTGATCTTCGAGGTCAACCAGGTCATGCAGATCCTGACCGGCGTGCTGATCACCCTGGTGCGCGATTCGCTCACCGTGTTGGCGCTGCTGGTCTACCTGTTCTATACCAACTGGAGCCTGACGCTGGTGGTGGCGGTGATCCTGCCGGTGATCGGTTTCGTCATGGCCAAGGTCAATCGCCGCCTGCGGCGCCTTAATCGCGATCACCAGGCGCTGACCAACACCGCCGCCTACGTGGTCGAGGAAGCCGCTGGTGGCTACAAGGTGGTCAAGCTGCATGGCGGCGAGGCTTATGAGACGTCGCGTTTCGCGGCCATGGCCGAGCGCCTGCGTGGCTATTCCATGCGCATGGCAGTGGCAGGCGGGCTGAACCAGCCCGTCACGGCATTCCTGGCGGCGCTGGCGCTGTCTGTCATCCTCACCATAGCGATGATCCAGTCGCAGACCAACCACACCACGGTGGGCAGCTTCACCGGCTTTGTGATGGCGATGCTGCTGCTGGTCTCGCCGCTCAAGCACCTGACCGACCTGAACCAGCCGCTGCAGCGCGGCCTGACCGCGGCCGAGATGATCTTCGGCCTGATCGATGAGCCGATCGAGCCGCAAGATGGCGGCCTGCCGCTCGAGCGCGCGCGTGGCGAACTGGTGTTCGAGAAGGTGGGCTTCCGCTACGGCGAGGCCGCCCGCCCGGCATTGGACAACATCAACTTCAACGTCAGCGCCGGTGAAGTCGTGGCGCTGGTGGGGCCGTCGGGCAGCGGCAAGACCACGCTGGTCAACCTGGTGCCGCGCTTCTTCGACCCGACCGAGGGCCGCATCTTGCTGGACGGCAAGACCATCGACGCGTTCTCGCTGCATGACCTGCGCCGCCAGATTGCCTTTGTCAGCCAGGACGTGGTGCTGTTCAACGACACGGTTGCCGCCAATGTGGCCTATGGCGTGCATCCGGCGGCGCAGATCGACATGGCGCGTGTCGAGCGCGCGCTGGCCGCCGCTTACCTGACCGATGTGATCAAGGGCCTGCCGCAAGGGCTCGAGACCAATATCGGCGACAACGGCATGAAGCTGTCCGGCGGCCAGCGCCAGCGCATGGCGATCGCGCGCGCGCTGTACAAGGACGCGCCGATCCTGATTCTCGATGAAGCCACCTCGGCGCTCGACTCCGAATCGGAGCGCCAGGTGCAGGCCGCGCTGGAAGCCCTGATGGTTGGCCGCACAACGCTGGTCATCGCGCACCGCCTGTCCACCATCGAGAACGCCGATCGCATCGTGGTGCTCGACCACGGGCGGGTGGCGGAGCATGGCACCCACGACGAACTGCTCTCGGCCGAGGGACTCTACGCCGGGCTGCACAGGATCCAGTTCGCCACCCAGTAAGCCGGCGCAGCCGGCCAGATTCCCGCTGCCCGCGGCAGCTAGCGCGGGCGGTTCATGCGCAGTGCAAAGAGGGGAACACCCCGAAGGAGACCACCATGACCGCATCGCCGCCACTGAGCCGTTACCCGGTTCCCGCCATCGCCGACCTGCCCGAGGACATCCGGGCTCGCATCGTGGAAGTCCAGGACAAGGCCGGCTTCGTGCCGAACGTGTTCCTGACGCTGGCCCACCGGCCGGATGAGTTCCGCGCCTTCTTTGCCTACCACGATGCGCTGATGCTCAAGGAGGGCGGCCTCTCCAAGGGCGAGCGCGAGATGATCGTGGTGGCCACTTCGGGCGCCAACCAGTGCCTGTACTGCGTGGTGGCGCACGGCGCCATCCTGCGCATCTACGAGAAAAAGCCGACGCTGGCCGACCAGGTGGCCGTCAATTACCGCAAGGCCGACATCACGCCGCGCCAGCGCGCCATGCTCGACTTCGCCCTCAAGGTCTGCGAGGCCTCGGCCGAGGTTGGCGATGCCGATTTCGCGGCATTGGCCAAGCATGGGTTCAGCCACGAGGATGCCTGGGATATCGCTGCCATCACCGCCTTCTTCGGCCTGTCCAACCGCATGGCGAATACCATCAGCATGCGGCCGAACGAAGAGTTCTACCTGATGGGGCGCGTGCCGAAGGCTAAGTAGCGCCTCTGGATGCACGCTCGGTGGGCGCCTGGCGCGCCCGCCTCCTTGTTCCACTTCTCTCGATCCGCCCGTCGCCTTGAATCCCGTCTCGCTCTTCTTTGCCCAGGCCTGCCTTGTGGTCGGTACACCGTTCATCCTGTGGCGCGGGCTGCGCATCGGCAGCATTGTGCCGCTGGTGGCCATGCAGATCGTGGGCGGTATCCTGCTCGGGCCATCCCTGCTTGGCGCGCTGTGGCCGCAAGGCTGGCAGGCCCTGTTCGGGCCGGCGCAGCTATCCGCGCTCTCCGGGCTGCAATGGCTGGCGGTGGTGCTGTTTGCCTTTCTCTCTGGCTTGCACATCGGTGGCGCGCAGCAGCCAGGGATACGGCGCATAGCGATGGCGGCCGCGCTGGGCAGCGTGCTGGTGCCGTTCGCGCTCGGCACGGCAGCCGGCGCCTGGCTGGCCTACGCCACGCCGGGTGCCGTGGGGCATGCGGCATCCGCCTGGCAATTCGCTTTCGCCGTGGGGGTTTCCATGGCGGTGACGGCGCTGCCGGTGCTGGGGGCCATCCTGCGGGAAATGAAGCTGTCCGACTCCGTGCCCGGCCAGCTGGCGGTCGGCTGCGCCGCCTTCAGCGATGCGGCCATCTGGCTGGTGCTGTCGGGCATCCTTGCCAGCGCGGGCCGTTCCTCTACCTATGACTTCCTGCGGCTGGCTTGCCTGGGCCTTGCCTACGTTGGTGCGATGCTGTGGCTGGTACGCCCGCTGCTGGCGCGCATGCTGCCGCGGATGGCCACCAACGACGCGCGCCTGGCGCTGGTCGCGGTGCTGATCTTCGGCTCGGCGCTGATTTCCGAATCGATCGGCCTGCACTACATCCTCGGTGGCTTTCTCGCTGGCGTCGTGCTGCCGCGCGATGCGGCCGGCGAGCTCCGGCGCCAGCTCGAGCCCGCCACCGTGGTGGTCCTGATGCCGTTCTTTTTCCTGATGACCGGGCTGCGTACCGACATCGCCATCGGCGGTCAGGCGACGCTTTTGGTGTTCGGCCTGAGTACCATGGTCGCGGTGGCCGGCAAGGTGGTCGGAACCGCATTGCCGGCGCGCCTGGCCGGCCTGCCGCGGCGCGAGGCCTGGATGCTGGGCGCGCTGGTCCAGACCAAGGGGCTGATGGAAGTGGTTGTGCTGGGAATCTTGTTCGAAGCCGGGCTGATCGGCATGACGGCCTTCTCCGGCCTGCTGCTGATGGCGCTGGCCACCACCGTGCTGGCCAAGCCGCTGACGCGCACGGCGGCGCGCTTGCGCGAGCGCTGAGCCGCGCTTGCCGTCAACAGCCCGGCAGCGCTAGCGGATCTGCGCGCATGTGCCGCTGCGCGGATCGAACAGCACCGGCCACGCCTGTTCGTAGATACCCGGGGTGCAATGCTGCTCGCAATGCGCATGCGCCAGCGTGACGCGCCGCGGGTCCTGCCAGACCATTAGCGTGCAACCGCTGCCATCGATCGCCTGCAGTTCGATATGCGGGGTCTTGCGCACCTGGCGGAACTCGGTGAGATCGAAGTGGCAGGAACCATGCCGGCCCACCCACAGCTTCCAGCTCAGGCTGCGCACATCGTTGCTGGCCACCCGCATATGGGCATCCTCGCGAAAGCCGTCTTCCTCCGTGCGCTGGCAATCGGCGGCGATATCGATGTCGTGCGGGGGAATAGGCGTGGCGCGTTCCCGCGCCACGGGGGCGGGGGCCTTTTGTGTCTCGGGTACGCGCGCAGCCGGTGGGGAGGGGGGAGGCAATGTCACCGTGCATGCCGCCAATGCGGCAGCTAACGGCCACAACAGCAAGCGCTTCTTCTTCATGGTGACTCCTTGCGCCCGGTGCCCGCGAGGCAATCTGAATGCGGCCACCTGTCTCCATATTTATAGAGGATGGGGCAAGGAAGGCGAGAGGAAAGCGTGCGCACGCGCACCGCTCTCGCTACTTCGGCGAGGCGCCGCTGCCCTTCGAGGCAAGCGGGCGGACAAGCGCGAGCTGACGGCGAAGCGCTTCGGTGGTGTGGCCCTGTCCGTCGGGGCGCCAGCCGGGCGGCAGGAAGAGAAAGCCGAGCATCGCCCCCAGGCTGCGTGCTTGCGCGAGGTCCCGTCCAAGGTCGAGCCACTGCTGGAACTCGACACGCAGCGGATTGCGCGAGCGCATCGGGGTGACCAGCCCATAGTGGCACGGCACGTCGTCGCGCTCTGCCACGTAGGTGCCGAAGAGCCTGTCGAAGACGATCAGCACGCCGCCGAAGTTGGCATCCAGGTATTCGATATTGGCGGCGTGATGAACCCGATGCGCGGACGGCGTATTCAGGACATATTCCAGCCAGCCGAGCCGCGGGATCCAGGTCGCGTGAATCCAGAATTGATAGAGCAGGTTCAGCGACAAGGTCGCGATCACCACCTCGGGCGGAAAGCCCAGCCACACCAGGGGTGTGAAGAACAGCGTGGTGCCCGTCAGCTTGCCGGTCCAGCCAAGGCGGTAAGCCGTCGACAAGGTGAGCTGGTTAGGCGAGTGATGGACGGCATGCGTGGCCCAGAAGAAGCGCACGCGATGCGCCGCGCGATGGTACCAGTAGTAGCAGAACTCCTGGCCGATGAACAAGGCCACGCCCAGCAGCCAGCTGTTGAGCACGATCGTTTGCAGGCGGTGTTCCCAGGCTAGCGCGAATATGGGCGCCGCCAGCGACAAGGGCAGGAAGACCAGGATCTTGCGCCCGGCCAGGTCTACCAGCGACAGCCACGCCTCATGCCAGTCGAACGTGCCGGGCTTGCGCCAGTGCAGCACCAGCGCTTCCATCAGGGACGCGCCGACCACCACCGGCAAGGCATAGAGCTGAAGGATTTCCAGACGGGTCATGACCGCTCCCGGAGCATGAAGGGGATAGTATGCGGATGATTATATGAGCTAGTATCATGTTTGCTTACTCGCGTTCCGGAGTCCACGCCATGACCCTGCAAACCCCTGTAGACAACGGCCCGAAGCGGCGCCGGCCGATGCAAGCGCGGTCCCTGGAGAAGCTGGAACTCATATTTGAGTCGACCATCCGCCTCCTGGACAAGGAGGGGCTGGAGGGGGTGAGCACCAACCGGATTGCCGAGGTGGCCGGTATCAGCATCGGTACGCTTTACCAGTATTTCTCGAACAAGCAGGAAGTGATGGAAGCACTGGGGCGTCGGGAGATCGAGAGCGTGATGGGGCGCCTGGGCCTCTTGCTCAGCAAGCCCGGCACGCCCGATCCGACGGCGCGCGCCAGGCTGTTGGTGCGTGCATTGCTAAGTGCGTTTGGCGGCCGTCACCGCGTGCGCAAGCTCTTGCTGGAGGTAGCGCTGGCCTCGGGCAGCAGGCAGGCGCTGGAAGGCTCCGCGGCGCAGGTCGCGCAGTGGCTCAGTTCGGGCCACGCCGTGGACGCCGAGAACCGCGCGCTTGTCATGCGGCCGATGGCCGCCTTCGTCCTGACGCAGGCCGTCATGGGCGTGATGCGCAGCGCGCTGGCGGCGGACGAAACCCTGCTGGCCGATCCTGAACTGGAGGACAACCTGGTGCGCTTGATCCGGGGATTCCTGAATGAGGGTGCCGCGCAGCATCAGGCAGCCGCGAGGGGTGCCTGATGCCGTTCCTGATCACATCAAAATGATGTCGTACTGTTCCTGGTGGAACGTCGATTCCACCTGCAGCGAGATTGGCTTGCCGATGAAGTCGCCGAGCATGGCCAGATGCTGGCTTTCTTCCTCCAGGAACAAATCGATCACGTGCTGCGAGCCAAGGATGCGGAACTCGCGCGGGTTGAACTGGCGTGATTCGCGCATGATCTCGCGCAGGATGTCGTAGCAGACCGTGCGCGGCGTCTTGACCTGGCCCTTGCCCGTGCACACGGGGCACTGCTCGCACAGCACGTGCGCGAGAGACTCGCGCGTGCGCTTGCGGGTCATCTCCACCAGCCCGAGCTGCGAGAAGCTGTTGACTGTGATGCGGGTGCGGTCGCGCGACAGCGCGCGCTTGAGTTCCGAGAGCACCTGGTCGCGGTGCTCGGTGTTTTCCATATCGATGAAATCGATGATGATGATGCCGCCCAGGTTGCGCAGCCGCAGCTGGCGCGCAATCGTATGCGCCGCTTCCAGGTTGGTCTTGAAGATCGTGTCGTCGAAGTTGCGCGCGCCGACGTAGCCACCGGTGTTGACGTCGATGGTGGTCATGGCTTCCGTCTGGTCGATCATCAGGTAGCCGCCGGACTTCAGGTCGACCCGGCGCGACAGCGCCTTCTCGATCTCGGCGTCGATATTGAAGAGGTCGAAGACGGGGCGCTCGCCGGTGTAGTGCGACAGGCGTGGCAGCACCGCGGGGGTGTACTCCTGGGCGAACTCGACCAGCTTCTGGAAGTTCTCGCGCGAGTCCACCTGGATCACGTTGGTGGCATCGTTGACGAAGTCGCGCAACACGCGCTGGGCCAGGTTGAGGTCCTGGTAAAGCAGGTTGGGCGCGGGCAGCGTGGTGGCGTTCTGGCGGATCGAAGCCCAGATCTTGCGCAGGTAGGCAATGTCGTTGCCGAGTTCTTCGTTGCTGGATTCCTCGGCGATGGTGCGCACGATGAAGCCGCCGCGCTCATCCGCCGGTACCAGCCCTTGCACGCGGGCGCGCAGGGCTTCGCGGTCGACCTCGCCCTCGATGCGCTGGGAGATGCCGATGTGCGGGTCCTGCGGCAGGTAGACCAGGGTGCGCCCGGCAATGCTGACCTGTGTGGACAGCCGCGCGCCCTTGGTGCCGATCGGGTCCTTGATGACCTGGACCATCAGGGCCTGGCCTTCGTAGAGTGTCTTCTCGATGGCAAGTGGCGCGGCGTTGGCGTTCTTGTCCGGATCGCGCGGGTGCCAGATGTCGGCGACGTGGAGGAAGGCGGCGCGCTCCAGCCCGATATCGATGAAGGCGGATTGCATGCCGGGCAGCACGCGCACGACCTTGCCAAGGTAGATATTGCCGACGAGCCCGCGCGACAGCGTGCGCTCGACGTGGAGTTCCTGCACGGCGGCCTGCTGCACGATGGCCACGCGTGTTTCCTGCGGTGTGATGTTGACGAGGATGTCTTCAGTCATAGTGGATGAAACTCGTCGCCGGCTGACCGGCCAGGTGGTTGTCCGCAGTGTGCTGCCATGCTTCCCGCGGGCGCTGCCGTGGCCAGGGTGGCAGCAGCTTGAAGCGCGAACGGATGGGCGGCGGCGGGGTTCTCAGAACCGCAGATGGGCCTGTCTGAGCAGCGAAGCCGTCTCGAACAGGGGCAAACCCATGATACCCGAATAGCTGCCGTCGATTCGCTCGACGAACTCGGCGGCGCGGCCCTGGATGCCATAGGCGCCGGCCTTGCCGGCCGGTTCACCACTGGCGACGTAGGCGGCAATCTCGTCGGCGGCCATGGTGCGAAAGCTCACCTCGGAAACCGACAGCGCGTGGCGCTGGCCGAGCGCGGAAACCACGGTTACCGCGGTCAGCACGCGGTGGGTGCGCCCGGACAGGGCGCCCAGCATGCGGGCGGCATCGGCATTGTCGGCGGGCTTGCCGAGGATTTCGCCGTCCAGGCAGACGGTGGTGTCCGAGGTCAGGATGGGGGCATCGGCCAGGGCGCGCCGCTCGCGCCGGCGCAGCGCGGCTTCGGCCTTGAGCGCGCATACGCGCTGCACGTAGTCGTCCGGGCTCTCACCCGGCAAAACAACTTCCAGCGCCTCGGCGTCTTCGTCGCCGTCGGCCAGCAGCAGTTCGTAGGCAACGCCAAGCTGGGTCAGCAGCTCGCGCCGGCGCGGGCTCTGGGAGGCGAGATAGAGGAAGGTATGGGTCACGGCAGGGCAGTGGGGGGTAGGGCACGCCAAATGCGGCTGCAGCGCATGCGCCGCTTCGGTCGCATTGTACCCTCGGCCTCGCCCGGTGCGCGACACGGGCGCGCGCCTGGTTTCAGGCGCGGTGGTAGGGGTGGTTCTGCGTGACCGACCAGGCGCGATAGAGCTGCTCAGCCAGCAGCACGCGCACCATGCCGTGCGGCATGGTCAGGCTGGACAGCCGCAGCAGGGTCTGAGCGCGAGCCTTCAGGGCGGGATCGAGGCCGTCGGCGCCGCCGATCAGGAAGGCGACATCGCCGCCTTCACGCTGCCAGTCGCCCAGCTGGGCGGCGAGCTGCACCGTGGTGAGGTCGCGCCCGCGCTCGTCCAGCGCCACAATGCGGCATTGCTTGGGCAGTGCTGCCTCGATGCGGGCCGCCTCGCGTTGCATCACGGTGGTGGCGTTATTGCTCGACGAGCGTGTCTCGGGCTTGATCTCGCGCAGCTCGATGCGCAGCTCGGGCGGCATGCGCTTCGCGTACTCCGCGAATCCGGTTTCGATCCAGCCGGGCATCTTGTGGCCAACGGCCACGATCAGCAACTGCATGGCGGGAAGCGGACCGGTCCGGCTCAGGCCGAGCGGGTGGTGCGCTTGCGCGCGACCGGAGCCTTGGCGGCCGCCGTCTTGGCCGGCGCCTTGGCGGCAGTCTTGGTCGCAGCCGTCTTGGTGGCGGTCTTGCGTGCCACGCCGGTGCCGGCTGCGGTCTTGCGCGGCGCGGCCGTCTTGGCCGGCGCCTTGCGTGCCGGTGCCGAGCCCAGCGCGCTGGTCAGGCGTTTTTGCACGGTCGGGGCGCGGTTGGTGGCGATGGCGTCCGGGTCCGTATCTTCGTGGCCAAGCGGCGGCGAAGGCTCTTTCATGCCTTCGGGCAGACGGGCCAATGCCGGGCGCAGGCCGGTGGCGCGGCGCGCGGTGCGTACGACCGGGGCGTCGTCTTCATCTTCGCCGTCGATCGGCTCGCTGGCCTTGGCCAGGCCCTTCTTGGCCGTGGACAGCTTCAGGCGTACCGGCTTGTCACCCCAGAGTTCTTCCAGGTTGTAGTACATGCGCAGCTGCGGCTGCATGATGTGGACGACGGCGTCGCCGCAGTCGACCAGCACCCATTCGCCCGTTTCCAGCCCTTCCACCGCAACGATATGGCCGCCGGCTTCCTTGACGGTATCGCGGACCGAGGCGGCCAGCGCCTTGGTCTGGCGGTTCGAGCTCCCGCTGGCGATCACCACCCGGTCGAACAGCTCGGTCAGGTGGGTGGTGTCGTACACCTTGATGTCCTGCGCTTTGACATCTTCGAGGCCGTCGACGATGGCGCGTTGCAGTTTGCGAATATCCATGGTGCTTTTTTTCAGTTCAGCTGAGATCGGTTTGGGGGCGGGCCGGGATGGGCAGATCCGACTGCGTCGGCCGATACAGGCCGCGGCTCGCGATGTAGTGTGCCACGCCGGACGGCAGCTGGTCATCTGCCGGTTGTCCGGCAGCCAGGCGTTGGCGTAGGGCGGTGGAGGAGAGGTCGACGGCGAGCGTCTGGTCGATCCACATGCGGCCGGAGGGCATGGATTGTATCAGGTCGGTGGACGCACGCCGTTGCGCGAGCTCCTGGCGCACCGGACCGTCCAGTTCCGCGAGGTCGAAACCGGGCCGCGTCGCCACGCAAAGATGGACGTGCGCGAACAGTTCTTGCCAGCCATGCCAGGTGTGCAGGCGCAGCAACTGGTCGGCGCCCATGAGCCACGCCAGCGAGGCATCGGGGCCATAGTGCTCGCGCAGTTCATGCACGGTATCCACGGTGTAGCTGGGGCCGGCGCGGTCGACTTCCATGCGGCTGGCATGGACCAGCGCGCGGGTGTCGGACAATGCCTGCGCGGCCAGTTCGGTCATGGCGAGGCGGTCGGCCGCAGGGGTGACGTCGTCGCCTTTTTGCCACGATTGGCCGGTCGGGATCCAGACCAGCTCGTCGAGTTCGAGATGTTCGATGCACAGGCGGGCGAGCGCCACGTGGCCGATGTGGGGCGGATCGAAGGTGCCGCCGAGAATGCCGAGGCGGTAGGGGCGGTGGCTCTTGGTCGAGCCTGCTGCGTCTGCCGCGTTGGCGGTGAGCGATCGTGCGATGTCGTGTGCCATGGGGTTGCCGTCAGGCCCACTCGCGCACGGGCAGGAAGTCCGTGTACAGCGCTGCCTCCGCGCTGCCCGGTTCCGGTTGCCAGTCATAGCGCCAGCTGGCCAGCGGCGGCATCGACATCAGGATCGACTCGCTGCGGCCGCCCGATTGCAGCCCGAAGTGCGTGCCGCGGTCGAACACCAGGTTGAACTCGACATAGCGGCCGCGCCGGTAGGCCTGGAACTCGCGCTCGCGCTCGCCGTAAGCCGTGTCCTTGCGCGCCTGCAGGATCGGCAGGTAGGCGTCCAGGAAGGCGTCGCCAACCGATTGCATCATGGCAAAGCTGCGCTCGAAGCCGAGCGCGGAGAAGTCATCGAAGAAGATGCCGCCAATGCCGCGCGCTTCGCCGCGGTGCTTGAGGAAGAAATACTCGTCGCACCATTGCTTGAAACGCGGGTAGAGGTCATCGCCATAGGGGGCGAGGGCGTCGCGGCAGGTGGCGTGGAAGTGTGCGCAGTCACCAGCGTTGCCGTAGTACGGCGTCAGGTCCATGCCGCCGCCGAACCACCACACCGGCTCGGCGCCTTCCTTCACCGCCATCAGGCAGCGCACGTTCATATGCACGGTGGGGACAAAGGGGTTGCGCGGGTGGAACACCAGCGACACGCCCATTGCCTCGAAGCCCCGCCCGGCGAGCTCCGGCCGGTTGGCGGTAGCCGATGGCGGCAGCGCATCGCCCCGCACATGCGAGAAGCCCACGCCGGCCCGCTCCATCACGGCGCCGCCTTCCAAGATCCGGGTGCGGCCGCTGCCGCGCAGGCGCTCGGTGGGCGGCTTCTCCCAGGCATCGGTCGAAAACGCCTTGCCGTCGATGGCGGCAACAGCGTCGGTGATACGGTCTTGCAGACCGAGCAGATAGGCACGGACTGCCTGGGAATCGATCATGGTATGCGGGCGGGTGAGCCGGAGCGGTGACGGCCGGGCAGGTCAGTCAACCTGCCCGGCCGTCATAGCGATGTCATGATTGTACTGGCTGAGGCAACGCCTGGCCGGATTCGGCAAATTCAGCACGAACCATCGTAAAGGGCGAAGAAATCGTAGTGGGCGGCCCATGGCGGGCACCGCAGGGCTCGCCATGGGTCGTGCAGTAGATTTATCGTCCGTTACCGCTTGATGGCTCGGTAGCCGATGTCGGTACGGTACTGCATGCCGTCGAAGTGGATCTTCTCGGCCGCGCCATAAGCCGCGCGCTGTGCCGCCTTGACGGTATCGGCCAGCCCGACCACGCACAATACGCGCCCGCCCGTGGTCAGCAGCGTGCCATCCGTGAGTGTGGTGCCGGCGTGGAAGGTCACGCTGTCGTCGGTCTCGGCCGGGATGCCTGTAATGGCATCGCCCTTGCGCGGCGCATCGGGATAGCCAAAGGCGGCCATCACCACGCCCAGCGCGGTGCGGCGGTCCCAGTCCAGTTCGATCTCGTCGAGCTTGCCGTTGACGGCGTGCTCCATCACGTCGACCAGATCGGTCTTCAGGCGCGCCAGGATCGGCTGGGTTTCCGGGTCGCCCATGCGGCAGTTGAACTCCAGCGTCTTCAGGTTGCTTTCGCTGTCGATCATCAGGCCGGCATAGAGGAAACCGGTGTAGGTGATGCCGTCTTTTTCCATGCCGCGCACGGTCGGCATGATGATCTCGCGCAGCGCGCGGGCATGCAGCGCGGGCGTGACCACCGGGGCCGGCGAGTACGCGCCCATGCCGCCGGTATTGGGGCCGGCGTCGTGATCGAGCAGGCGCTTGTGGTCCTGGCTGGTGGCGAGTGCCAGGACGTTCTTGCCGTCTACCAGCACGATGAAGCTGGCTTCCTCGCCCTCAAGGAATTCCTCGATCACCACGCGTGCGCCGGCGTCGCCGAGGCGGTTGTCGGCCAGCATCATGTCGACCGCGGCGTGCGCTTCTTCCAGCGTGGCGGCAACCACCACGCCCTTGCCGGCGGCCAGGCCGTCGGCCTTGATCACGATCGGCGCGCCTTGCGCATCGATATACGCGTGCGCGGCGGCGGCGTCGTTGAAGGTCTGGTAGGCGGCGGTCGGGATGCCGTGGCGCTGCATGAAGGCCTTGGCGAAATCCTTGGAGGATTCCAGCTGGGCTGCCGCCTGCGTCGGGCCGAAGATGCGCAGGCCCTTGGCACGGAAGATATCGACGATGCCGGCCGCCAGCGGCGCCTCGGGGCCGACCACCGTGAAGCTCACGCCTTCGCGCTCGGCGAAGGCGGCGAGCACTTCCGGATCGGTCAGGGGAACGTTCTGCAGCCGCTTGTCGAGCGCGGTGCCGCCATTGCCCGGCGCCACGTACACCACCTGCACCTTGGGCGACTGGGCCAATTTCCAGGCCATCGCGTGTTCACGACCACCCGAGCCGACAACCAATACTTTCATGATCTACTGCCAGAAAAAATGACGCATGCGAAATGCGAAAAGCGGCAGCCATGGCTCATCGAACCGCGCTGCCGCCGTGAGGCGAGGTCTTACCCGATCCGCGCCTTACTCCTCGATCACCGCGTTGGTGAAGACTTCCTGCACGTCGTCCAGGTTTTCCAGGGCGTCGAGCAGTTTTTGCATCTTGATGGCGTCGTCGCCGACGAAGCTGACTTCGTTCTGCGGCTTCATCGTGACGTCGGCCATCTCGGCCTTGAAGCCCGCGGCTTCCAGCGCGGCCTTGACCGTGCCGAAATCATTGGGCGGGCACAGCACTTCGATCGAGCCGTCGTCGTTGGTGACAACGTCGTCGGCGCCGGCTTCCAGCGCGGCTTCCATCAGCTTGTCCTCGGGCGTGCCGGGGGCGAACAGGAACTGGCCGCAATGGGTGAACATGAACGCCACGGAGCCTTCCGCACCCATGTTGCCGCCGTTCTTGGAGAAGGCATGGCGCACTTCGGCGACGGTACGGGTACGGTTGTCGGTCAGGCAGTCGACGATGATCGCCGCGCCGGCAAGGCCGTAGCCCTCGTAGCGGATTTCTTCGTAGTTGACGCCTTCCAGGCCACCCACGCCGCGCTGGATGGCGCGCTGGATGTTGTCCTTGGGCATGTTCGCATCCATTGCCTTGTCCATGGACAGGCGCAGGCGCGGGTTGGAGTCGGGGTCAGCGCCGCCGAGCTTCGCGGCGACGGTGATTTCCTTGATCAGGCGGGTCCAGACCTTGCCGCGCTTGGAGTCAGCCGCGGCCTTCTTGTGTTTGATATTGGCCCATTTTGAGTGACCGGCCATGATTCTCTCCGAAGCGGAAAATGTTTGACGCGCGCGCCTTGGCTTTGCGCGCCGGCTGTGCCGGGCGGGCAACGGGTGCTCGCTGGCGGCGCGCCGGGTGGTTTATGTGTCTGTGAGCCGGCCTTGGGGGCTGGCATAATCAGCCCAGCATTTTATCACGCGGCCCCGCCGCCGCTGGCCTCCCGATCACGGGAGCCGCCGGGAAGGGCGGGGACGGTCGCGGCGAAAGCGCCGCGCGGCTTGCCAACCAGAGAGACCATGGCCGAACCCATCATCATCGCCAAGAACGCCGAGCTGGAACTTGCCCTGCTGCCCGAGATGGGCAACCGGCACGGCCTGATCACCGGCGCCACCGGCACCGGCAAGACCGTGACCCTGCAAAGCCTGGCCCAGGGTTTCTCCCGGCTGGGCGTGCCGGTCTTCATGGCCGACGTCAAAGGTGATCTGACCGGCATTTCCCAGCCGGGCAAGCTCTCCGACAAGCTCAAGGCCCGGCTGGCCGAGCTCGGCCTGCCCGAGCCGGTGTGGGGCGCCTGCCCCACCACCCTGTGGGATGTGTTCGGGCAAAAGGGCCATCCCGTGCGCGCCACGGTCTCCCATATGGGGCCGCTGCTGCTGTCGCGCATGCTGGAACTCAACGACACCCAGCAGGGCGTGCTCAACCTGGTTTTCCGCATCGCCGACGCCAACGGGCTGCTGCTGCTCGACGCCAAGGACCTGCGCGCCATGCTGCAGTACGTGGGCGACAACGCGGGGCAGTTCACCACCGAATACGGCAATATCTCCGCGGCCTCGATCGGGGCCATCCAGCGCGGGCTGATGGCGCTGGAGTCACAAGGCGCAGACGTGTTCTTCGGCGAACCCATGCTCAACCTGGACGACTTCATCCAGACCGAGAACGGGCAGGGCGTGGTGAATATCCTGGCCGCCGACAAGCTGCTGAATTCGCCCAAGCTCTACGCCACTTTCCTGCTTTGGCTGTTGTCGGAGCTGTTCGAGAAACTGCCCGAGGCGGGCGATCTTGACAAGCCCAAGCTGGTGTTCTTTTTCGACGAGGCGCACCTGCTGTTCAACGACGCGCCCAAGGCCCTGCTCGACAAGATCGAGCAGGTGGTGCGGCTGATCCGCTCCAAGGGCGTTGGCGTGTATTTCGTTACGCAGAATCCTGTCGACATCCCCGATACCGTGCTGGGCCAGCTCGGCAACCGCGTGCAGCACGCGCTGCGCGCCTTCACGCCGCGTGACCAGAAGGCCGTCAAGGTGGCGGCCACCACCATGCGGGCCAAGCCGGGGCTGGACCTGGAAAAGGCCATCGGGGAGCTCGGTGTGGGCGAAGCGCTGGTGTCGTTGTTGGACGCCAAGGGCATCCCCGGCATCACGGAACGCGCCTGGGTGCTGGCGCCCGGCAGCCGGATCGGCCCGATCACCGACGACGAGCGCAAGCAATTGCTGGCGAACTCGCTGGTGGCCGGCACCTATGAGCAGACCATCGATCGCGAGTCGGCCTACGAGAAGCTCAAGGGCCGCGCCGCCGCGCCTGGGTCTGCCCCCGCCGCTGGCGGCGGCGCACCCGCGCCCGCGCCTACGGCTGGCCAGCCCGAAGCGCCGCCCGCGCAGGGCGGCGGCTGGCTGGACCAGGCGGGCGAGATCTTCGGCGGGCTGACCAAGGGCACGGGCAAGACCGGGCGCGGCGATTCCATCCTGGAGTCGATGGCCAAGTCGGCCGCGCGCACGGTGGGCTCGCAGGTCGGGCGCGAGCTGATTCGCGGCGTGCTGGGCAGCTTGCTGGGCTCGGGCAAGAAGAAGTAGGAGGCGCCGGCCGTCGGCCGCTCCGGTGTGCCACGCCCGGCGAGATCGGCGGGCGCGGCGCATAGCCATGGCGTGGTATCGGCCAGCCGGTCCGTCGGCGATAACGCCAGCGGGCGGGACTTGCGTCTTAGCGGCGTTGCGCCGCTGCCTCGTCTTCCCGCATCTTGCGCAGGAACAGCCGGGTGAAGAACCAGCCCATGCCGATGATGAAGGCGATGACGGCCAGGCTCATCAGCCCGGTGGGGGTCGAAAACAGGATCTTCAAGGCTGCCATGTGGGTCTCCCAGGTCAGGCGAGGCACACCGGACGGTGTGCCGCTGCCGATAGTCTAGGGAGCGCCGCGGCCGGCGGGATTGAGGCCGGTCAAGCCGGGCGCAGACAGTGCCCGGCTTGCCAGGAAAACTCAGTTCTTGGTGCCGAACAGCCGGTCGCCCGCGTCGCCGAGGCCGGGGATGATGTACGCGTGCTCGTCCAGGTGGCTGTCCAGGGAGGCGACGAACAGTTTCACGCCGGGATGTGCCTTCTGGAATACTTCGACGCCTTCCGGCGCCGCCACCAGCGCCACGAACGTAATCGCATCATCCTTGACGCCGCGGCGCTTGAGCACATCCACCGCATGCGCGGCGGAGTAGCCGGTGGCGACCATCGGGTCGCACAGGATAAAGCTGCGGTCTTCCACGTCGGGCAGGCGCACCAGGTATTCCACCGGGCGGTGCTGGTCGTCGCGGTAGACGCCGATATGGCCGATGCGGGCCGAGGGAATCAGCTCGACCAGGCCGTCGCTCATGCCCACGCCGGCGCGCAGCACCGGCACGATGGTGAGTTTCTTGCCGGCGATCACCGGCGCGTCCAGCTCCACCAAGGGCGTCTCGATGCGGCGCGTGGTCAGCGGCAGGTCGCGCGTGATTTCATAGCCCATCAGCAGCGTGATTTCCCGCAGCAGCTCGCGGAACGTGCGCGTGGAGGTGTCCTTGTCGCGCATATGGGAGAGCTTGTGCTGGATCAGCGGGTGATCGAGGATGTACAGCTTGGGGAAACGCGGATCTTGCTTCATGGCGGGTAGTCGGCAGGAGTGGGCGCGAGGGCCCGTTGCAGCCGGATTGTAATGGATGCGGAGCCGCGCGCCCCCGGCGATCCTCCCGCCGCAAGCGCGCAGCCCCGCCTGCGCTCAATCCACCGAGATGCTGGCGCTCTTGGCGACCTTGCCGAATTTCTCGTACTCGGACAGCGTCAGCGACTGCAGGTCCGCCGCGCTCGAGCCCTTGGGGTTGAAGCCTGCCTGCCCGAGTTTGTCCTTCACGTCCGCATTGCCCAGCGCCGCGATGAAGGCGGCATTGAGTGCCTGCACCACCGGCGCGGGTAGCCCGGCCGGGCCGTACACGCCGAACCACGGCTCGACGGCGTAGCCCGCCAGGCCGGCCTCGGCCAGCGTCGGCACGTTCGGCAGCGCTGGCGAGCGGCTCTTGCCGGCCACCGCCAGCGCGCGCAGCTTGCCGCCCTGGATGTGCGGCAGCGAGGCGGGCAGGTTGTCGAACATCACCTGCACGTGGCCGCCCAGCATGTCGTTGATGGCCGGGCTGCTGCCCTTGTATGGCACATGGGTCAGGCCCGTTTGCGTCATCTGCGCGAACATCGCGCCCGCCAGGTGCATGGACGTGCCGGTGCCCGCGGTGGCGTAGGTCAGGCCGGGATGGGCCTTGGCGTAGCTGACCAGCTCGGCCACATTCTTTACCGGCAGGCTGTTGCTGACTTCCAGCACAATGGTGGAGGTGCCAAGCAGGCTGACCGCGGTGAAATCCTTGCGCGGGTCGAACGGCACGTGCTTGTAGATATGCGGGTTCAACGCATTGGTCGAGATGGCGCCGAAGCCGATGGTGTAGCCGTCAGGCGCGGCCTTGGCGACCGCCTCCATGCCGATATTGCCGCCAGCGCCGGGGCGGTTCTCCACGACCACGGGCTGGCCGAGTTTCTCCGCCACCTTCTGGCCGACCGTGCGCGCCACGAGGTCAGTGGTGCCGCCAGCAGCGTAAGGCACGATGAAGCGGATTGGCTTGACGGGGTAATCGGCTGCGCTGGCGGCCGAGGGCAGCCAGCCGCTTGCGAGCATGGCAACCGCGGCGGCGATCAGCAGCGGGCGGGCGGCGGTCTGCTTTTTGACTGGAACGGGAATGCGCGAGGAAAGAATAGCGAGGGGTGCTGCCGTCATGAATGCTCCTGGTTTTTCTTATGCGGCGCGCGTTTGACGCGCCGACCGGCGAGCTTACGGCAGTTTCAGGCTGGCTGCCAGGGTTGCCAGCCAGGCAACGGCATGGCGGCTAGATATTCTGCCCGCGCTGCGCCGCTGGCAGCGCCGGGTGCCCGAGCAGGCCGCGCACCCGCTGGGTATTGCGTTCGAACACCCAGTAGACGGCAAAGGCGTAGGCATAGCAGCCCAGCAGGATCAGCGCGGCCAGGCCCAGGCTGCCGGCGCTGACAGGCAGGCGGACCTTGACCAGGGTCGCGGCGATGAACAGGGTCAGCGGGAAATGCGTCAGGTAGAGCGAGTACGAAAACCCGGACGCCAACGTAGCCAGGCGCGACAAGCCGGCGTGGCCGATGCGGATGCGGGTCGACAGCACGGCCAGCAACAGCACGAAGAAGCCCAGCGCGACAGCGGCATCGGCGTACGGCTTGTGCTTGGTCAGTGCAATGGCGGCCAGGAACACCAGCAGCGCCGGCAGCACCAGCCACTTGCGCCGCGCGATCGCTGCGATCTGCGCCAGCCGCGCTTCCAGGGCTTGCGCCAGCACGCCCAGCAGCCAGAAGAGGAAGCCTTCGACCAGGCCGTGGAACAGGCCCATCGTGACCAGCACCGCCAATACGCACAGCAACGCCTGCGGCGTGCGGCGCAGGTGCCAGGCACCGTATAGCGCAGGGAACCAGAGGTAGTACCAGAATTCGTTGGCCAGGCTCCACAACGGCCCGTTGGAGCCATAGGTATCGCAGGCAAGGGTTTGCAGGAACGCCGCGTTGCAAACCAATCCCGCGACGCCGAGGTTATGCGAGATATCGATCTGCTGGGCCGCGTTGCCCTCGGTGCCCTGGTAGAACGGCCCCCACGCCAGGTGGATCCCGGCACTGTCCCAGAACAGACCGAGCAGCAGCGCGGGCAGCAGTACGATCCATAGCCGCGTCATGCGGTCGGCCAGATAACTGCGCCAGGACCAGTCGCCACGCGTCATCTTGCGGCGTACGGTGCCGCCTACCAGGTAGCCCGAGAGCAGGAAGAACACGATTACGCATTCGTGGCCGACGCTGCACAGCGCATAGAACAACTGCAGCGCCACGCCGGCCGCGCCGCCATGCGGCCCGCTCGCCGCATAGTCGACGATGACCAGCGCGCGGACATGGCCAAGGCAGACCAGGCCCGCGGCCAGCGCCCGGATCAGGTCCAGCACATCGTATTGCTTGCTTCGGTCCGTGCCATCCACGACCAGTCTCCCGGTTCCGGCTCGCCAGGGCTGCGGTTGGCACAAGGCGGCACGCAGCGCGGGACTCTCCTTGGCAGAGCTTAGCCGGGCGGCTACGGCGTGAAGGTGCGCCGTCCCACATAGCGAAAGCCGAGGCACGGGAAGCAGGCACCGCCGCCATTGGCACTGCATGGGTTTGGGCACGCGGGTTGGGGTACGCCGCCCAACACCTGTGCGCAGCACAATGTGCCTCGGATGCAGTTGCCTCTTTTCGAATACAATGGCTCGCGACCCTGGCGGGCCGCCCGCGTCCAGCGGCGCGCGGCCCCACTATCCGGCTTCTCCCTTGTCTGCATCCCAACTTTCCCGCACCGTGCCTGCCGCCGAGCCGGCAGCGCAGCGCGCCGGCCTGGCCGTGGCTGCCGTCGGCGCCATCCTTTTTTCCGGCAAGGCGATCGTCGCCAAGCTGATGTACCGCTACCAGGTCGATGCGGTCATGGTCATCAGCCTGCGCATGCTGTTTGCCGTGCCGCTGTTCATGGCGATCGGCTGGTGGCAGTCGCGGCGCCTGCCGGCGCTGTCCTGGGCTGATCGCGGCCGCATCGTGTTCCTCGGCATCATCGGCTACTACCTGTCCAGCTTCCTCGACTTTCTCGGCCTGCAATACATCACGGCCGGGCTCGAGCGGCTGATCCTGTTCCTCACGCCGTCCTTCGTGCTGCTGGCCAGCGCCGTGCTGTTCAAGCGGCGCATCAGCTTGCGGCAGTGGCTGTCCCTGGCGCTGGCCTATATAGGCATCGTGCTGGTTTTCGCGCATGATCTCGACGTGAGCGGCGGCCAGGTGTGGCTCGGTGCCGCGCTGGTGCTCGGCAGCGCACTGACCTACGGCATCTACCTGATCGCGTCAGGCGAATTGGTGCAGCGCATCGGTTCGTTGCGGCTGGTGGCCTATGCGATGTGCGTTTCCACCGCGTGCTGCGTGGTGCAATATCTGGTGCTGCGCCGCCCGCTGTCGGAGCTGCTGCAGCCAGCCCCCGTGATGTGGCTTTCGCTAGTCAATTCTGTGTTTTGCACGGTGCTGCCGGTGTCGCTGACGATGGTGGCGGTGGCGCGCATCGGCGCGCCGATGGCTTCGCAGGCGGGTATGCTCGGACCGGTATCCACCCTGTTCCTGGGCTTCTGGCTGCTGGGCGAGCCGATCACCGGCGTGCAGCTCGCCGGCAGCGCGCTGGTGATGGGCGGGATATATTTGCTGTCGGCGCGCAAGGTGGTCAAGAGCGGGGCCGCGGGCAAGGCCCAGGCTGCTCGTCGCGGCGGCAAGGCGATGGATACGCTGGATAACAAGCAGGCGGGTGGCCGCCTCGATGACACAAGGAGTCGATGAGATGGATCTAGGATTGCGCGGCAAGCATGCGCTGGTGTGTGGCGCCAGCAAGGGCCTCGGTTTTGCCTGCGCCGACGCGCTGGCTGCCGAAGGCGTGGATGTGGTGATCGTGGCGCGCGGCGCCGAGGCGCTGGAAAAAGCCGCGGCGGACCTGCGCGCGCGCCACGGCCGGCGCGTGATGGCGGTCGCCACCGACATCACGACCCCGGCGGGGCGAAAGCTGGCGCTGGAAGCCGTCGCCAAGCTGGGCGACCTGGACATCCTGGTCAACAATGCCGGCGGCCCGCCTCCGGGCAATTTCCGCGACTGGGACCGCGATGCCTGGCTGGCAGCGATCGACGCCAACATGCTGACCCCGATCGAGCTGATCAAGGCCACGGTGGACGGCATGATCGCGCGCAAATGGGGCCGCATCGTCAACATCACCAGCGGCGCCGTGAAGGCGCCGATCGATGTGCTCGGCCTGTCCAACGGCGCGCGCTCGGGCCTGACCGGCTTTGTCGCCGGCCTGGCGCGCGAAGTGGCGCAGCACGGCGTGACGGTGAACAACCTGCTGCCCGGCCCGTTCAATACGGATCGCCTCTACAAGACCATGGAAGGCGGCGCCAGGCAGGCTGGCCTGTCGATCGAGGAAGTCTCGAAGCGCCGCGCCGCGCAGAACCCGAGCCGCCGCTTTGGCGAGCCGGCCGAGTTCGGCGCCACCTGCGCCTTCCTGTGCAGCCGCCACGCCGCTTACATGACCGGGCAGAACGTGCTCCTCGACGGCGGCGCTTACCCCGGCACGTTCTAAGCCGCTGCCGCACCCAACCCGCGACGCGCGCGCGGCCTGGCGGCCGTGCCGGCGCCGCGGGCGTTTTCCGGCCGGGCCATGCCGGCCCGGTTTTTCCCTGATTGGCCAGGATGATGCCGATGACTCCCCCTCGTATTGCGCTGATTGCGCACGACCACAAGAAAGATGACATCGTGGCTTTTGCTGGCCGCCATCGCGATTTCCTGTCACGTTGCGAACTGCTCGCCACCGGTACCACGGGTGGCCGCCTGAGCGACGAAATCGGGCTGACGGTGACGCGCATGCTCTCCGGCCCCTGGGGCGGCGACCTGCAGATTGGCGCGCAACTGGCCGAAGGCCGCGTGGGCGTGGTGATTTTCCTGCGCGACCCCATGACGCCGCAGCCGCACGAGCCCGATATCAATGCCCTGGTGCGCGCCTGCGACGTGCACAACGTGCCCTGTGCCACCAATGTGGCCACCGCGGATCTGCTGATCGCGGAGCTGCGGCGCCTGTATCCGGAGTAAGCGGCTTCGGCCCGAGGCATTGCCGCCCCCACACATACCCACCGTACCAACACGCATCAACAGGACAAGGAGAGAGACATGAGCAAAGCCATCCGCATTTTCGAGACCGGCGGCCCGGAGGTGATGCAGTGGGTTGAGGTCGAGGTGGGGGATCCCGGCCCCGGCGAGGTGCGCGTGCGGCACGAGGCGGTCGGCCTCAACTACATCGACGTGTATTTCCGCACCGGGCTGTACAAGCAGCCGCTGCCGGGTGGCCTCGGCATGGAAGGCGCCGGCGTGGTGGAGGCGGTTGGCGCCGGCGTGGGGCACCTGAACGTGGGCGACCGTGTTGCTTATGCCGGCCGTCCCACGGGCGCCTATGCGCAGGTGCGGGTCATGCCGGCCGATATCGTGGTGCGCCTGCCGGACGCCATCTCGTTCGAGCAGGGCGCGGCGATGATGCTGCAGGGCCTGACCACGCAGTACCTGCTGCGCGACAGCTACCGCGTGCAGGCAGGAGATACCGTGCTGCTGCACGCCGCCGCGGGTGGTGTTGGCCTGATTGCCAGCCAGTGGCTCAAGGCGCTGGGCGCCACCGTGATCGGCACCGCCGGCAGCGATGAAAAAGCCGCGCTGGCGCGCGCGCATGGGTGCGATCACACCATCGTCTACACGCGTGAATCCTTCGTCGACAAAGTCAAGGAAATCACCGGCGGCAAGGGCGTCGCCGCGGTCTACGACTCGGTCGGCAAGGACACTTTCAATGGCTCGCTGGATTGCCTGAAACCGCGCGGCACCATGGTGGTGTTCGGCAATGCATCCGGCCCGGTGCCGCCGTTCGATCTGTCCGTGCTGGGCAACAAGGGCTCGCTGCGCATCACGCGGCCAACGCTGATGACCTATGTGGTCCATCGCGAATTGCTGGAGCCGATGGCGGCCGAGCTATTCGAGATGGTGACCAGCGGCCGTGTGAAGATTGAAGTCCGCCAACGCTACGCGCTGGCGGATGTG
This sequence comes from Cupriavidus sp. GW821-FHT02F09, assembly GCF_059421605.1. NCBI lineage: Bacteria > Pseudomonadati > Pseudomonadota > Betaproteobacteria > Burkholderiales > Burkholderiaceae > Cupriavidus > Cupriavidus sp. GW821-FHT02F09. The sequence goes on along the minus strand of NZ_JBWKVH010000034.1, from coordinate 42,058 downwards.
GCGCAGGCGCATCGCGATCTGGAAGGCCGCAAGACCACTGGCACGACCGTCCTGCTGCCCTGAAGCGCAAGCCTGGTGCGAGCCGCCTGGCCTGCTAGCGGGCTCGCACTGTCTGGGCGCCGGCGCGCGCCTCGGCCTGCCGCAGCACGTGCGCGGGCAGGCGCCTGAGGATGAAGTGCACCGCCAGCGGGATCAGCACCACGTCGTCCATCAGGCCCAGGCCGGGGATGAAGTCGGGAATCAGGTCAATGGGCGAAATGGCGTACAGCACCAGGCCTAACGCGGCCGGCTTCAACCAGCGCGGGGCGTCGGGATGGCGCAGCGCGTACCACAGCAGGCGGCCGTCGCGCCGCACCAGGGTCCACAGTGCCGAAAATCGTTTCCACATGAGAGGCCTCCTTCACTTTTCACAAACGCCAAGCGGCGTGGCCGATTGCGCCACTCGCAGATAGCTTGGGCCAATCTTCGGCGCTTCAAGTTCCGCGGGGCGTTCAGGCGGGGGAGGGGTGACGCGAAGGACATCCAGTGACGGACATCCAGTGAAGGACGTGCAGGGCAGGTGGCGGGGCGCGGGAAGCGCCACGCCACCGTGCCGGCAGCGCTGCGAGCGCAGGCTGCCGGCAACCGCTAAACCGGCGCTGGCGATCAGCCCGGGATCTTGCCTTCCACGCCTTCGACGTAGAACTTGATGCCGTGCAGGAAGCCGTCGTCGGCTGCCTGGTCCTTGGCCAGTTGTTCCTTGCCGGTGTTGTCCTTGAGCGGACCCTTCCAGATCGGAGCCGAGCCGTCGGCGATGCCCTTCTTGCGCTCTTCCACCAGTGCCTTGACGTCATCCGGCACCACGGCGTTGAAGCCCTTCAGGTCGATCATGCCTTCCTTGACGCCCCACCACGTGGTGCCGTTCTTCCACTGGTTAGCCAGCACGTCGCCGACCACCTTGTTGTAGTACACGCCCCACGAGATCACCGAGGCGGCCAGGTGGGCCTTCTCGCCGAACTTGCTCATGTCGCTGTCCCAGCCGAATGCGTACACGCCCTTTTCCTGCGCGGTCTGCACCACGGCGGCGGAGTCGGTGTTCTGCATCAGCATGTCCACGCCCTGGCCGATCAGCGTGGTCGCGGCTTCGCGCTCCTTGCCCGGATCGAACCACTTGTTCACCCACACCACCTTGACGGTGGCCTTGGGGTTGACGCTGCGCGCGCCGATGGTGAACGAGTCGATGTTGCGGATCACCTCGGGGATGGGCACCGATGCCACCACGCCCATCTTGCCGGTCTTGCTCATCTTGCCGGCGACCACACCAGCCAGGTAAGCGCCTTCATAGGTGCGCACGTCGTACTGGGCCAGGTTGTCGGCGGTCTTGAAACCGGTGGCGTGCTCGAACTTCACGTCCGGGAATTCCTTGGCGACCTTGAGCATCGATTCCATGTAACCGAAGCTGGTGCCGAAGATGACCTTGTTGCCTTGCGCGGCGAGATCGCGGAACACGCGTTCTGCATCGGCGGCGGATTCGGGCACGTTCTCGACGAAGGACGTCTTCACCTTGTCGCCGTATTTTTCTTCCACGGCCTTGCGCCCGGCGTCATGGGCGTAGGTCCAGCCGGCATCGCCGACCGGGCCGATGTAGACGAAGGCGACCTTGAGCGGCTCGGCCTTTTGCTCGGCAGCGGGAGCGGAGGCCGGAGCCGCGCTTTCCGCCGGCTTTTCGGCTTCTTTCTTGCCGCAGCCCGCGAGAGCCAGCACGGCGGTGGCAGCCAGTGCGGCAAGGGTTTTCCTGCGCGTGACGATCATGATTTCTCCTTGTAATGACCGTGGTACTGAGTACCGATGTTTTGATTAAGGTTGCAACTGTGGCTCTGAACAACGAGGGATTGAAGCCTGAAGTCTCTGACGGACTTTATAAAAGCGAAACAAAAACGGAAAACACGGCGCAGCGCCGGGAGAGGCGCGGCGGCGGGATCGGTCAGGCGGCACCCGGGCGGAACGGCTTGCCCAGCGAGGCCGGCATGTTCAGGCGGATCCACGCCGGGTTGCGCGAGATCAGCGCCAGCACGACGATGGTCGCGGCATAGGGCAGCATCGACAGGATCTGCGACGGCACCGATACGCCAATGCCCTGCAGGTAGAACTGCAGGATGGTGACGCCGCCAAACAGCCAGGCTCCGGCCCAGACGCGGCCCGGGCGCCAGGTGGCGAAGGTGGTCAGCGCCAACGCGATCCAGCCACGGCCGGCCACCAGGTTTTCCACCCACATCGGCGTGTACACCAACGACAGGTAGGCACCGGCCAGCCCGCAGCAGGCGCCGCCGAACAGCAGCGCGCCAAAGCGGATCAGGCGCACCGGATAGCCCAGCGCATGCGCGGATTCCGGCGATTCGCCGATCGCGCGCAGCGTCAGCCCTGCGCGCGTGCGAAACAGGAACCACATGATGGCGCAGCACAGGAACAGGCTGAAATACACCATCCAGTGCTGCTGGAAGAAGGCCGGCCCGAAGAAGGGAATATCGGCCAGGAAGGGAATCGACTTGGCCTGCGACGGCATGGCGAAGCCGACGAAGCGCTGACCCATGAATGCCGACAGCCCGGTGCCGAAGATCGACAGCGCGAGGCCGGTGGCGACCTGGTTGGTGGCCAGCACCAGCGCCAGCCACGAGAAAAGCGTGGCCATCAGCATGCCAGCCAGCGCGCCGGCGGCAAAGCCGATCAGCGGCGACTGGGTCTGGTAGCCGACCATGAAGCCGAACGCGGCGGCGACCAGCATCATGCCTTCGGCGCCCAGGTTGAGCACGCCAGCGCGTTCGTTGATGAGCAAGCCAAGCGCCGCCAGCAGCAACGGCGTGCCGGCGTTGATCGCGGTGGCGATAAGAGGGGCGAGTTGTTCCATGTCTTGGGGGTTCCGCTCAGGCGGTCTTGGCGCGCCAGCGCAGGCGGTTGTCGATCAGCGTATCGCTGGCCAGCAGGAAGAACAGCAGCATGCCCTGGAACACCGAGCCCAGCGCCGAAGGCAGGCCCAGGCGCGACTGAGCCATTTCGCCGCCGATATAGAACAGCGACATGACGATGCCGCCGAACACGGTGCCCACCGGATGCAGGCGGCCCACGAAGGCCACGATGATCGCGGTGAAGCCGTAGCCGGGTGAGATCGAGGGCAGCAACTGGCCGATCGGGCCCGTGACTTCGAACGCGCCCGCCAGGCCGGCGGTGCCGCCGGAGATCATCAGCGCGCTCCACAGCGAACGGCGCGCCGAGAAGCCGGCATAGCGCGCCGCCGCCGGGGCGGTGCCGCCCACCTGCAGGCGGTAGCCCGCGAAGCTGCGGAAGATGAAGACGGTCATCAGCACCACCAGCACCAGCATCACCACAAAGCCCGCGTGCAGGCGCGAGCCCGACATCAGGTTAGGCAGCAGGAACTCGGAGGAGAACACCTTGGACTGCGGGAAGTTCATGCCGTTGGGATCCTTCAGCGGCCCGTTGACCACGTACAGCATCAACTGCTGCGCGATATAGGTCAGCATCAGCGACACCAGGATCTCGTTGGCGTTGAACTTGTCCTTGAGCGCGGCGGTGAGCGACGCCCAGAACATGCCGCCGACCACGCCGGCCAGCGAGGCCAGCACCAGCACCACGGTGCCGTTCACGCCATTGCCCGGCACATCGAAGTGCAACACGGTGGCGCCGGCGAAGATGCCGCCGACGATGAGCTGGCCATCCGCGCCGATGTTCCAGATATTGGCGCGATAGCACACTGAAAGCCCAAGCGCGCACAGTACCAGCGGCACGGTCTTGAGCAGCACCTCGCCGATGGCGCGGCGGTCCTTGAGCGGGTCGACCAGGAACACCTTGAGCGCGGCTACCGGATCCTTGCCGAGCAGCAGGAACAGCAGCGCGCCGAAGGCCAGCGTCAAGGCCAGCGCGATGAAGGGCGAGGCATAGGCCATGCGGCGCGAGGGCAGCCCGCGCGGTGCCAGCGACAGCGGTGAGCGAAGGAGGAAATCAGCCATGGTGCACGGCCTCCTCTTGTTCGCGCCGGCCGCCTGGCCCACCTTCCCAAAGACCGCTCATCCACAGGCCCACCTGCTCTCGCGTGGCGTCCTGGGTTGGAATCGACGGCGACAACCGGCCCTTGGCGATCACGTGCAGGCGATCGCAGATGGCGAACAGTTCGTCCAGTTCTTCCGACACCACCAGCAAGGCGCAGCCGGTGGCCTTGAGCGCCAGCAGCTCGTTGTGGATCTGCGCCGCGGCGCCCACATCCACGCCCCAGGTCGGCTGGGCCACAATCAGTACCTTCGGGCCGCTTTCGATCTCGCGGCCGACGATGAATTTCTGCAGGTTGCCGCCCGACAGGCTCTTGGCCAGCGCGTGCGGCCCGCTGGCCTTCACGCGGAAGCGCCCGATCACGGCCTGCGCCAGGCCGGCGGCGGCTTTGGGCGAAATCATGCCGCGCTGCACATAGGGCGCGGACTGGTGCGAAAGCAGGATATTCGCGGCCAGGCTCATGTCCGGCACGGCGCCACGGCCGAGGCGCTCCTCGGGCACGAAGGCCAGCCCGGCACGGCGCCGCTGGCGCGCGTCCAGCTTGCCCACCGGTTTGTTGTCCAGCGTAATGGCATCGCGCGCGGCGCGCACATCCTCGCCCGACAGCGCCGCCAGCAATTCCTGCTGGCCGTTGCCGGACACGCCGGCGATGCCAACGATCTCGCCGGCGCGCAGGTCCAGCGAGATGCCGGCAAGTTCCGTCGCGAACGCATGCGAGCGCGGCAGCGAGAGTCCGCGCACCGCCAGCCGGCAGGCGCCGGGCTCGGTCTGCACGCGCGCCTCGCGCGGCGGCTCGCCGCCGATCATTAGGCGCGACAGCGAGGCCGCGCTTTCCTGGCGCGGATCGCACACGCCGGTGACACGACCCATGCGCATCACCGTGGCGCTATGGCAAAGCTCGCGGATCTCGTCGAGCTTGTGGCTGATGTAGAGGATGCTGGTACCTTCCGCCGCGAGCTGGCGCAGCGTGATGAAGAGGGTCTGCACCGCTTGCGGCGTCAGCACGGAAGTTGGCTCGTCCAGGATCAGCAGTTGCGGCTTGGCCAGCAGCGCCCGCACGATTTCCACGCGCTGGCGCTCGCCGACCGACAAGGTGTGCACATGGCGGTTCGGCTCCAGCGGCAGGCCATAGCGCTGGGCGGTCTCGCGGATCTGGTCGGCCAGCTGCTTCATATTGGTGCCCGCATGCGGGCTGCCGGCGGCCGTCTTGCTGCTCCGGGGCAGGCCAAGGGCGATGTTCTCGGTCACTGTCAGCGTATCGAACAGCGAAAAGTGCTGGAACACCATCGCGATGCCCAGGTTTCGTGCGTCGTGCGGATTGTGGATCGCGGCGCGTGCACCGTTGAAGTGCATGTCGCCGGCGTCCGGCTTGACCGCGCCGAAGATGATTTTCATCAGGGTGGACTTGCCGGCGCCGTTCTCGCCGAGCACGGCGTGGATTTCGCCGGGGGCGACAACGAGGGACACGTCGTCGTTGGCGGTCACGCCGGGGTAGCGCTTGCTGATATGGGCAAGCGCCAGCCTTGGGGTTGTGCTTAAGGTCACTGAGGCGGCTCGAGTTGTTATGGCAGCAACGTGGATCAATGTTCGTTATGTATCGGGCAGCACCTGCGGCAGTGCGTGGGGCAGGATCGCCGTTACGCATTGCAGCAACCATCACTGGGCGGTGATGCCGTTTATTAACCGTGGATTATATAAGTGTGTGGGGTTCGGACGACCTGGTCAGGCCAGTATTCTCGGCCCCACAACGGATACAGGCAGGTTGCAAGTCGCATGCCGGGCGATTTGGGCGGGGGCGCGGACGGCCGGGCGGCCGACGGCGGCCTGCACGGCCGATTGGCGGGAAGGGGGAGGGGGCGGAACGGAAAAAAGGGGCGGATTGGCGGCCAGAGCAGAGCGCCTCGGCCTACACCGGAACGGCGGCGGCGCGATGCCGCCCCCGGGTGCTTCACAGCATGTCAGGCGCCGTGGCTGACCGCGATCTGGTTGAAGCGGCCTTCTCGGAAATCGGCCAGGGTCTGGTAGATCTCCTCCTGGGTGTTCATCACGAACGGCCCATATTGCGCGATCGGCTCGCCTAGCGGCTTGCCCGCGATCAGCAGGAAGCGCGCATCGGCCGTGGCCGTGACATTGACCCCGTCAGCGCCGGCGGCGTTGTCCAGCACGCCCATGCGCTGCGCTTCCAGCACCGCGGCGTTGCTGCCCGCGCCGACCGCGATCTCGCCGCGATAGGTGTACAGGAAGGCGTTATGCCCTTGCGGCAGCGCTTGCGAGAAGGTCTGTCCCGCCGGCAGCGAGACGTCCAGGTAGAGCGGCTCCGTGACCGGGCGCGTGACCGCGCCAGCCACCCCGTGCGAGGCGCCCGCCAGCACGCGCACCGTGGCGCCGCCCGGCAGCGCTACCGTGGGCACGGCGGCGGCCGGCAGGTCGCGGTACCAGGGCGCCGTCATCTTGTCCGCGGCGGGCAGGTTCAGCCACAGCTGGAATCCTTCCATGCGGCCGTCTTCCTGCTCGGGCATCTCCGAGTGCACCACGCCGGCGCCGGCCACCATCCACTGGGCGCCACCGTTTTCCAGCAGGCCCTCGTTGCCGGCGCTGTCGCGATGGCGCATACGGCCGGCCAGCATATAGGTGATGGTCTCGAAGCCGCGGTGCGGGTGGTCGGGGAAACCGCCGATATAGTCGTCGCGGCTATCGGTGCCAAACGCGTCCAGCATCAGGAACGGGTCCAGGCGGCGCTGCAGGTTCTGCGTGAGCACGCGGGTGAGCTTGACGCCGGCGCCGTCCGAGGTGGCGATGCCGCGCACCACGCGGTCGACCGCGCGCGAGCGCTGCACGGTTTCCGTGGCGGTGGCCGGGACGGTGGGGGCGGTAGGGATGGCGGTGCGTTGTTCCATGATCGATCTCCTGTTGGCTGGGGATGGCGGCAATGGCGCGCGGCCCCAAAGGCTACCCTCGTAATTTAAGGGTTTGGGCCAGAACCGGTAGAGGCCATCCGGGCAAAAGATTGTTCTGCCCATGGTACGGCTGATCCCTTGTGATGCTTCAATTCTGGAACAACGCGAGTGACGCCGGGATGCCGGGCGAAGCCTGATAAATACGGCCAGAAAGTGGCGCGAAAGCGCGGAGAAGGCGTAAAGATGACAAGATCGCTGTAGTTGGGTATAATAGCGCTCTCGTTGTCATCCGATGCTGCGTAATCAAGTCGGGTTGGCAGGGTCCGGGCAGGCGTTTTTGAGTGCCGCCCCAACTCCTTGCTTGCCCAAGCGTGGCACCGGCCGATTGATCCGGCGGCGCGTCGGAACCACCAAATTTGCGCTGCCACTGGCCTCCCGTTCCTGCATCTCGCAGCGGGTTGCGCCGCTCCCGGGACTCCCGCCCTTACCGGCACGGTGTCCTTTCAATTGGGTTTCCCGCTCTCCAGCGTGAAACCCGGCGCCCGTCCACCGGCTCATCTGCTGGTCATGGCGGGCAAGGCAATCTAGTCAGGGCCGGCGGGCCCCATTTGTACCCGCCTGAGCCCACTTTGTTCGTCCGTCAATCCGGATGTGGTTTCTCGTGCCCACATCTGGCATGCGGACAGAGGGGAATATGTCCAAGCAATCCGTACAGGCGCTGGCCTGGGGATGTCTCACGCTCGCCGCGCTGGCCGCTCTGGTCACCTGGATCGGCGTGGATGTCATCCTGCAATATCAGGACCGCCTGTGGTACGACGTTGCCGACCACCTGCGCCTGGTGGCGTGGTCGATGGCGCTGGCGCTGGTCACCGGCATCCCGGCTGGCATCGGCCTGAGCCGTCCGTGCATGCGCCGCTGGGCCGACCGCCTGATGCAGGTCTTCAATATCGGCAACACCGTGCCATCGCTGGCGGTGCTGGCCCTGGCCCTGGCCGTGCTCGGCATTGGCGAGCGGCCCGCCATCCTGGCGCTGTGGCTGGCTTCGCTGCTGCCGATCGTGCGCAATACCTGCGAGGGCTTGCTCGGCGTTTCCCCGGCACTGACCGAGGCCGCGCGCGGCCTTGGCATGACCGCCATGCAGCGCCTGTTCCGGGTCGAGCTGCCCAACGCGCTGCCGGTGATCCTGGCGGGCGTGCGCATCAGCCTGGTGATCAATGTCGGCACGGTGCCGCTGTCCTTCCTGATCGGCGCCAACAGCCTGGGCGAATTGATTTTCCCCGGCATCTACCTGAACAACCAGCCCCTGCTGTTGCTGGGCGCCGCGGCCACCGCGCTGCTGGCACTCGCTCTCGATGGCCTGTTTGCCGCCGCCGGTTATTGCTACCTGCGCCGCCGCGGGCTGGCGCGCTAAGGCGCGCAAGGGCGCACCGAACATGAAGGAGAAACCGATGCATTTCATCACAAGCGCGCTGGCCCGCGCGGGCCGCGCGGCCCGTGGCCAGGCACGCATGCTGGCGAGTGTCGCCGTGCTTGCCGCAGTGGCAGCCATGGCGCTGCCGGCGCACGCCGACACCGTTCGCGTAGGCGGCAAGAACTTCACCGAGCAGCTGATCCTGTCGTCGATGACCACGCAGTACCTGCAGGCCAAAGGCCTCACCACTGAGCTCACCGCCGGCCTGGGCAGCACGCTGATGCGCCAGGCCATGGAAAGCGGCCAGCTCGACGTGGTGTGGGACTACACCGGCACGGCGCTGATCGTGTTCAACAAGGTCGAGGAAAAGCTCGGCGCCGCCGAGAGCTACGAGCGCGTCAAGACGCTCGACGCCGCGCGCGGCCTGATATGGCTCGATGCTTCCGGCATCAACAACACCTATGCGCTGGCGATGCCGAGAAAGCGCGCCGAAGCCGCTGGCGTGACCACGTTGTCGGCCTTCGCCGAGACGATGCGCGCCGCCGGCGAGGGCACCGCCCATCCGTTCGCGGTCGACATGGAGTTCGCCGCGCGTCCCGACGGGCTGGAGCCGCTCAAGGGGCTCTACAAGCTGCCGTTCTCGCGCCGCGACGTGATCCAGCTCGATCCCGGGCTGGTCTACACCGCGCTGAAGAACGACCAGGTCGAGCTGGGTCTCGTCTACACCACCGATGGCCGCGTCAAGGGCTTCGACCTGGTGCTGCTGGAAGACGACCAGCACTTCTTCCCCGCCTATAACGCGGTGCCCGTGGTGCGCAAGGCAACGCTGGATGCGCATCCCGAGCTCGCGGGCCTGCTCAACGCGCTGGCGGCCCGGCTCGACAACGCGGCCATGACCGAGATGAACTACAAGGTCGATATCGACCAGCAGCCGGTCGACAAGGTGGCGCAGGAATTCCTGCGTGGCCACGGCCTGATCTGAAGAGGGCCGCATGGACTTGCTGACTTACCTCCAACACAGCTGGCCGACGCTGCTCAAGCTCACCGGCCAGCACCTGGCGCTGGTGGGGTCCGCGGTGGGCCTGGCGATCGTCGTCGGCGTGCCGCTGGGCATCCTGTGCGCGCGCTTTCGCTTTCTCGCCACGCCGCTGCTGACGCTGGCCACCATCGTGCTGACCTTGCCGTCGATCGCGCTGTTCGGGCTGATGATCCCGATCTTCGCGCGCTTTGGCCACGCGCTGGGCTACGTGCCGGCGGTGACCGCGGTGTTCCTGTATTCGCTGCTGCCGATCATGCGCAATACCTGCGTGGCGCTCGCCAATGTCGACGACGGCATCCAGGAAGCCGGACGCGGCATCGGCATGACCACCTGGCAGCGCATGCGGCTGGTGGACCTGCCGCTGGCCGTGCCCGTCATCCTCGGCGGCGTGCGCACCGCCGTGGTGATGAATATCGGCGTGGCCACCATTGCCGCCATCATCGGCGCGGGTGGCCTCGGGGTGCTGATCCTGCAAGCGATCAGCCAGAGCAACATGAGCAAGCTGGCGATCGGCGCGGTGCTGGTCAGCGTGCTCGCCATCGTGGCCGATGCCTGCCTGCAGTGGTTGCAGCGGGCGCTGACACCGAAAGGAATTCGCTGAACATGATTGAACTCGACCAACTCACCAAGACCTTCAGGCAAAAAGACGGCGCCGAAGTGCGCGCCGTCGATGCCGTTTCGCTCACTGTGCCCAAGGGCGAGATCTGCGTCTTCCTAGGCCCCTCGGGCTGCGGCAAGACCACCACGCTCAAGATGATCAACCGCCTGATCCAGCCCAGCTCCGGCCGGGTCCTGATCGACGGCGAGGACACCGCCCGCGTGGACGAAGTCACGCTGCGCCGCAAGATCGGCTACGTGATCCAGCAGATCGGCCTGTTCCCCAACATGACCATCGAGGAGAACATCATGGTGGTGCCGCGGCTGCTGGGCTGGGACAAGAAGCGCTGCCGCGAACGCGCGCGCGAGCTGATGTCGATGGTGCAGCTCGACCCCGGCAAGATGCTCACACGATATCCGCGCGAACTCTCGGGCGGGCAGCAGCAGCGCATCGGCGTGATCCGCGCGCTGGCGGCGGATGCGCCCGTGCTGCTGATGGACGAGCCGTTCGGCGCGGTGGACCCGATCAACCGCGAGAGCATCCAGAACGAGTTCTTCCAGATGCAGCGCCAGCTCGGCAAGACCGTGATCATGGTCTCGCACGATATCGACGAGGCCATCAAGCTGGGCGACCGCGTGGCCGTGTTCCGCGGCGGCAGGCTGGTGCAGTTCGACCATCCCGACGCACTGCTGGCGCGTCCGGCCGACGATTTCGTGCAGGCCTTCATCGGTCACGACAACACGCTCAAGCGCCTGCTGCTGGTGCGCGCCGGCGATGCCGCCACCATGGCGCAGACCTGCAGCCCCGGCATGCCGCTGGCGCAGGCGTTTGCCATCATGGACGAGGCCGACGTGCGGCACCTGCCGGTGGTGGATGATGCGCAGCACGCGCTGGGCTACGTCACGCGGCGCGATGCGCGCGCGGGGCAGGGCATATGCGCGGATGCGACGCGGCCATTCATGGCGACCGCCGCGTTCGACGAGCATCTGCGCATCGTGCTCTCGCGCATGTACCAGCACAACACCAGCTGGCTGCCGGTGGTCGATGCCGATGGCGTCTACCTGGGCGAAGTCACGCAGGAGTCGATCGCCGACTATCTCAGCTCGGGCCGCTCGCGCGGGAATGCGCCGGTGATCCAGCCGCCGCAGGCGCCGGCTGCCATCGAGCGCATTGCTGCGTAATGCTCAGCTAGGGAGATAGAAAAAGGGCCGGATTTCCGGCCCTTTTTCCATGGGTGCGCGAGATTAGTCGCGGGCCAGTTGCCCGTCGGTGAGGCGCCACACGTTCAGCGGGTTGCCATCCTGCAGCGCGGGCGGCAGCAGTTCCGCCGGCACATTCTGGTAGCACACCGGGCGCAGGAAGCGCTCGATGGCCGATGCGCCGACCGAGGTGGCGCGCGTGTCGGACGTAGCCGGGAACGGGCCGCCGTGCACCATGGCGTACGACACTTCCACGCCCGTCGGATAGCCGTTGAACAGCACGCGACCGGCCTTGCGCTCGAGCACGGTCAGCAGGATGGCGGCCTCGGCATGATCCCCCGCATCCGCTTGCACGGTGGCGGTCAGCTGGCCCTCCAGGCGGCGTGCCACCGCCAGCATCTCCTCGTGGTCGCGGCATACGACCAGCACCGAGGATGGGCCAAACACTTCGGCTTCCATGCGGTGGTCCGCAAGAAAACGCGCGGCCGTGGTCTCGAACAGCGCGGGGCGGGCCTGGTTGGGGCCGCTGGCGGCCTGGCCACTGCCGATGCGGCCCAGTCCTTCGATATCGCTGAGCTGGGCCACGCCGTTGTCGTAAGCCTGGCTGATTCCGGGCGTCAGCATGGTCGCCGCCGCCTTTTCCGCCAGCGCCGCAACCGCGCCCTGGCGGAACATGTCCAGCGCCGGGCTTTCCACCGCCAGCAGCAGGCCCGGGTTGGTGCAGAACTGGCCTACGCCCATCACCAGCGAATCCACCAGATTGCGCGCGATCTCCGCGCCGCGCGCGGCCAGGGCTGCCGGCAGCAGGAACACTGGGTTGATGCTGCTCATTTCCGCATAGACGGGGATCGGCTGGGGACGGCTGTTGGCCGTTTGCACCAGCGCCAGGCCGCCGCTGCGCGAGCCGGTGAAGCCCACTGCCTGGATCGACGGATGCGCGACCAGGGCCGTGCCCACGGCAACGCCCGCGCCCACCAGCAGCGAGAACACGCCTTCGGGCAGGCCAGCATCGGCCACGGCCTTCTGGATCACGCGCCCGACCAGCTCGGAGGTGCCGAGGTGGGCCGAGTGCGCCTTGACGACGACCGGGCAGCCGGCCGCCAGCGCGGATGCGGTATCGCCGCCCGCCACCGAAAACGCGAGCGGGAAATTGCTGGCGCCGAACACCGCCACCGGGCCGACCGCGATCTTCTGCAGGCGCAGGTCGGGGCGCGGCGGCGTGCGCTCCGGCAGGGCGGAGTCGAGTGTGGCGGCTTGCCAGCGGCCATCGCGCAGCACGCTGGCGAACAGGCGCAGCTGGCCGGCGGTTCGGGCGCGCTCGCCCTGCAGACGCGCAACAGGCAATGCGCTCTCGGCGTGGGCGCGCTCGATCAGCTTGTCGCCCAGGGCTTCCAGGCCGCTGGCGATCGATTCCAGGAACCTGGCGCGGATCTCCGGCGAGGTGTTGCGGTAGGTGTCGAACGCGGCTTCGGCCAGCGCGCAGGCACGCTCGGCCTCGGCGGCGCCGCCGCCATGGAATTCCGGTGCCAGGACTTCACCCGTGGCCGGGTTGGTGGCATGGAGGATCTTGGTGGTGCCGCGCACTGCGCGGGCGCCGATCAGCATTTCGCCGGTAATGGTCATTAGCGTTTCCTGCTTTTCAACTGCAATCAAGTGGGGAGTGCGCCATAGCTTGCGCTAGAGGCGGCGTGTATGTGGTCCCGGGCTGACACGCGGGACGCATAAATGGGGACATAGCCTTGCCGCGCTTTATTGTAAGACATCCTACAACATGAGGCGCTCGTTGGGCAAGCAGGAAATCCCGGATCCCGCCGGGATGCGCCGGCAGCCCGCCCCTAGCCGGCTTCCACCGCCGCCGACGCCTTGCGCAGGCGTTCGCGGCTGTTGGTCAGGTGCATGCGCATGGCGGCCTTGGCGCCTTCGGGGTCGCGCCGCTCGATGGCGTCAAAGATGTTCTCGTGTTCGATATTGACGCGCTCAAGGTACTGCTCCCGCTCCTGCGCGCTGACATGCAGCCGGCTGCGCGGGATCACCATGGTGCCGAGGTGGCCCATGATGTCCGTGAAGTAGCGGTTGCCGGTGGCGCGCGCAATCAGCAGGTGGAACTCGAAATCGGCACCGACAGAATCCTCGCCGCCCGCCGCCGTGCGCTTGAGCTCATCGAGCGCGCCACGCATCGCCGTCAGTTGCTCATCGCTGCGCCGCGATGCCGCCAGGCTGGCTGCCTCGGCTTCCAGGCTGACGCGGAATTCCAGCATGGCCAGCACGTCCATGGCAGTGCCCATGGTGGCGGGATCGATGCGAAAGGGCGAGCCGTTCTCGGCGCTGCGCGCCAGCACAAAGGTGCCGATGCCGTGGCGGGTTTCCACCAGCCCGCTGGCCTGTAGCCGCGACAGCGCTTCGCGCACCACGGTGCGGCTGACGCCGAGCGCGGCCATGATCTCGGACTCGGTCGGCAACTTGTCGCCCGGCTTGAGCTGGCCTTGCTGGATGCGCTCGCTCAGGTTGCTCACCGCCTCTTCGGCAAGCGTACGGCCGCGGCGCCGCAGCGGGGGAGTGGAGGCAAACATCGGGTTTGACATGGTGATGGGCTGGGACTTGACCGGATAGCAATGGCCTCATTATACTGCGTCGTAAGTTATATGACGACCGATAACAGGTGTCTCCCGTTGCATGGGCTGTAGCAGCCGCTTTGGGACCTGGCAAGCACCGCGCACAAGGATCCGGCAGCAGCCGGCATATCCAACCCGAGACAACCCGCAAGGGCCGGCAGCCAAGGCGGCGAGCCGCTCTTCCTGCTGGAGTTCAACATGACCCAATCATCCCTTTGCGCCGCGCCCATGGCAGGCACGCCCGTCATCACCGAGCTGACCGTCGTGCCGGTGGCCGGCCACGACAGCATGCTGATGAACCTGTCCGGCGCGCACGGTCCGTTCTTCACCCGCAATATCGTCATCCTGAAAGACAGCGCGGGCAATATGGGCGTCGGCGAGGTGCCCGGCGGCGAAGCGATCCGCCAGACGCTGGAGGATGCGCGCGAACTCCTCGCCGGCCAGTCGATCGGCAACCACCAGGCGCTGCTCAATCGCGTGCGCACCGCCTTTGCCAGCCGCGACGCGGGCGGGCGTGGCCTGCAGACGTTCGACCTGCGCATCGCCATCCATGCGGTCACCGCGCTCGAGGCGGCGCTGCTCGACCTGCTGGGCAAGCATCTGGGCGTGCCGGTGGCCGCGCTGTTGGGCGAAGGCCAGCAGCGCGACGCCGTGGAGATGCTGGGCTACCTGTTCTATATCGGGGACCGTAACCGCACCACGCTTGCCTATCGCAGCGAGCCCGAGGCGGACAACGACTGGTTCCGCCTGCGCAATGAAGCCGCGATGAATGCCGAGGGCGTGGTACGCCTGGCGCAAGCTGCCTATGAGCGCTATGGCTTCAACGATTTCAAGCTCAAGGGCGGCGTGCTGCGCGGCGACGAAGAGATGGAAGCCATCCTGGCGCTCGCCGAGCGCTTCCCCAAGGCGCGCATCACGCTGGATCCCAACGGCGCGTGGTCGCTGGCCGAAGCCGTGCGCCTGTGCCGCGACAAGCATGGCGTGCTGGCCTATGCCGAAGATCCTTGCGGCGCGGAGGAGGGCTACTCGGGCCGCGAGGTCATGGCCGAGTTCCGTACCGCCACCGGCCTGCCCACCGCCACCAACATGGTCGCGACCGACTGGCGCCAGATGGGCCACGCGGTGCGCCTGCAATCCGTGGACATCCCGCTGGCCGATCCGCATTTCTGGACCATGCAGGGCTCGGTGCGGGTGGCGCAGATGTGCGCCGAGTGGGGCCTGACCTGGGGCTCGCACTCGAACAATCACTTCGATATTTCGCTGGCGATGTTTACCCACGTGGCCGCCGCCGCGCCGGGCCGCGTCACCGCCATCGACACCCACTGGATCTGGCAGGACGGCGAGCGCCTGACCAAGGCGCCACTGAAGATCGAGAACGGCAAGGTGGCCGTGCCGACGGAGCCGGGCCTGGGCGTGGAGCTCGACATGGCGCAACTCGCGTTGGCGCACGAGCGCTACAAGAGCATGGGGCTGGGTGCGCGCGACGACGCCGTGGCCATGCAATTCCTGATCCCGGGCTGGACCTTCAACAACAAGGCGCCCTGCATGGTCCGGTGAGCCGCATCTGCGGCCCCCGCACGAATACAAGACAAGAAAACCACCAAGCACAAGGAGACAACCATGAACAAATTTGATGGCCGGCCGGCTGCCGCGGGCATGCTCGCCGCACCCGCGCGGCGCAAGTTCGGCCGGCTTGCCGCAGCCACGCTCGCTGCCATGGCGGCACTGGCCGCCGCAGGCGCCGTGACCAGTGCCGCGGCCGCCTCGCCGGCATGGCCCCAGAAGGCCGTATCCGTGGTGGTGCCGTTCCCTGCGGGCGGCTCCACCGATACCATCGCGCGCATGCTGGCGGTGCCGCTCAATGAAAAGCTGGGCCAGCCGTTCGTGATCGACAATCGCCCCGGCGCTACCGGGGCCATCGGCGCGACCATGGTCAAGCGCGCGCCTGCCGATGGCTACACCTTGTTGGTGGCATCGATCGGCGTCTATGCCGTGAACCCGTTCCTGCAAAAGAACCTGGGCTATGACCCGGCCAAGGACTTCGACCTGCTGACGGTGGCCGTGCGCGCCCCCAACGTGCTGGTCACCAAGCCGGACTTCCCTGCGAAGAACTTGCAGGAGCTGGTCGCGTACATGAAGAAGAATCCGGGCAAGGTGGCGTTCGCCAGCTCCGGGGCAGGTTCGTCGGACCATTTGACGGCCGCGCTGTTCTGGCAAAAGTCCGGCACCGACGGCCTCCACGTTCCTTATAAGGGTGGGGCGCCGGCCATCTCCGACCTGCTCGCCGGCCAGGTGGACGTCTCGTTCCAGAACGTCAACGCGGTGCTGCAGCATATCCGCAGCGGCAAGCTCAAGGCGCTGGCGGTGACCGGCGACAAGCGCTCGGCGGTGCTGCCGAACGTGCCCACCATGGCGGAGGGCGGCGTGAAGGACGTGGACGTGTATTCGTGGCAAGCCGTGGCCGCGCCGCGCGGGCTGCCGAAGGACGTCAAGACGAGACTGCATGCCGCGCTGGTCGGCTCGCTCAACGAGCCGCAGATGCGCCAGAAGCTGGCCGAGAACGGTTTCGAGGTGGTCGCCAATACACCGGAGCAATTCGAGCAGTTCGAGAAGCAGGAACTCCAGCGCTGGAAGGGCGTGATCGAAGCCGGCAAGATCAGCATCGACTAAGCACACGATTGCTCTTTGCCCCGCCAAAAGCGGGGCGTTTTTATTTTGGCGGGTAGGTTTGGACGCGGGCCTGCGCGACCTGATAGGCTTGGGCTAACACGCCTATGCACGCCCATGCGCGCCTTGCGCTATCTCGCCGCTGTCACCTGCCATGATCCGCTTCTGCAAATCGCCCCTCTGCCTGCTGATCGAGACCAAGTCCCGGTGGTTGATTCCGCGCGGGTTCGATGGCTTCGCGCCGGGGCCGCTGATCCTGGTGCGGCCCGGCGTGAGCCACGCGCTGATCGAGCATGAGAAGGTGCACGTGCGCCAGTTCTGGCGCTGGTGCGGCCTGATGGGCGTGCTCTACCTAGCGAGCCCGCGCTGGCGGCTGCGTTTCGAGTTGGAGGCCTACCGCGAGCAGTTGAGGCACTGCGAGCCGGGCGCCGCGCATCACTTCGCGCGCATGCTGGCGCGGCACTACCGGCTGGATATTACGCAGGAGCAGGCGTATCGCTTGCTGACGGCGCCGGTCGAGCCAGGGTGAACCGGGCAGCGCGGACCGTGAGGATAATCCCCAACGAGTAACGAAGCGCCGGCATTGCCGTGGAGAAAGAATCTGGCGGAAGCGGTGGCCGCGAGAATTCAGGCCAGTGCAATCCAATCAAATATTAAAAGAATTTTTAAAGAAATTTATTGCTGAATTTGTATCCAAATTCTGCCCAATGTGATCCTGCGTCATCCAGGTGAGAATGGCACGTGACGGGTCTTGTGCTCCGCCCATCAAATGCCAAAGGGCAAGGCAAATGGGTTCTGCGCTACGCGTCAGTCTGGTTGCCGGCAAGCGTGGCGATACGGACTTTGATTATTTCCTTATACAGAACAAAACGTCAGGCCTTCGATCCCGAAGCGCCTGTGAAGGCTGAGCGGCGACCATGACTCGCCGCAGCCCGACTAGGCCATGGGGGCCGATCAGGAACGCGCTTTTTCGTCAACAGACAAGCGCGCCCGGTACCCACATAGGCATGGGGCCTTCACATTCTCCACCAACCCGTTGTTTGCAGAGCAGACGCGCGATATCGTTGGGCTGTACTTGGCCCCTCCGCTCAAGACCGTGGTGGTGTGGGAAAGCACGGCGTGCTTGCACCGGCAGCTGGCGCTATCGGGCAGTGACTCAGTGTCGATTATTCCGATTACGCCCGCTCCGCCACGATCGAGTGTCGCGGTAATCGCCAGTCACGTGGAAGTCACGGCGAGTCATGTGGCCGCGACGCCTCCGGCGATCACGACGGAGCCTGACTTGCATCAGGCTGGATCGGAGGGCGACCTGGCGCGGCTCACCCGAGAAATCTCGGGCCGGGTTTGCCCCACCGTTGTCGAGATCCGGCGTTACCTTGGGTGCTCACAGGCGCGGGCGTTGCGACTGCGCCGGCAGCTTAGCGCATCAACGACAAAACTATCGGCCGAGGCTGCTCGTCCGTCTGCTCCGTTACCCACGCTTTTAATGCTCTTTGATCACTTTTTTGCGCTCGTGCAGCGCGAAGGCATGGGCGTGCCGGCACCCGGCACCCGGCGGCTGTCTGAAATTCGCTACGTGCCGGGTAAATATCCTGTTGGCCCGTACGAATCAGTAGCGGAGGCACACACAAATTGCTAAATTAAGCACAGTCCGTCCGGAAGCACACATTAAAATCAGCCGGAAGCACTGGAATACAAAAAATAAACGTACTTCGGGGTCAATCATGGGTCAGTCTTCTTGCCGAGAGCCGGCAGGCGTGATGGTTTCTGCGCGCTTGTTTACCACCGGTGAACCGAGGACGGCAGCGGCTTTGCGCATGGTCAGCGCACAGTTGGGTTTCACGCTGATCGAAGTGATGATTACGGTGGTCATCGTCGCGATCCTCGCGGCCATCGCTTATCCCTCGTACATCCAATACGTGATCCGGAGCAACCGCTCCGCCGCCCAGAGTTTCATTCTTGGGGTGGCCAACCAGCAAGAGCAGTACAACCTCGACGCACGTCAATACGCTACCACCATGACGGCGCTCGGCTATGCCACCGTTCCCACGAATGTGGCGAAGAACTACAACGTCACTGTGGCAGCCAGCAATGCTGCTACCCCGCCGACGTATCTCGTGACCGCCACGCCGACCGGCGCGCAGGCTACCAACGATACCCAATGCATGAATCTCACCGTCGACCAGGCGGGCGCCAAGGGGGTCAGCGGCAGCGGCACCGTTGCCAGTTGCTGGTGAGTGTGGATCATGGAGGGACAAATCTTGCCCAGCCCAGTAGAAGCGCGGCACGCGCGAAGACGCACGCAGCGGGGGTTCACCTTGATCGAACTGATTGCCGTAGTGACGATCGTCGCCATTCTGGCGGCCATCGCCACCCCCTATTTTCGAGATTTCATATTGGGGCAGCGGATCCGGGCGGCTGGCTATGATGTCGTCTCCACACTGATCTACGCCCGCAGCGAGGCGATAAAACGCAATAGCGGTGTTACCGTCGCTGCAGCGACGGGCGGCTGGCAGAACGGCTGGACGGTCACAAGTGGCACCATCACCCTCAGCCAGCACGAGGCGTTGCAGGGGCTGACCATGACAGGCCCCGTGGCCGGACTCGTCTACAACGGCAATGGCCGCCTTGCTGCCACGATCAGTCCTTTTGGCATCAGTGCAGCCAGTTCCAGCGCACCGCAGCGCTGCATCAACGTCGATTTGAGCGGGCTGCCAAGCAGCCAGGCAGGGAGTTGCTGATGCGCAGGCTATCGCCGATATGCCGCGAGTCGGGATTCAGCCTGATCGAGGCGCTCGTGACGCTGATCATCCTGCTGGTCGGATTGCTGGGTCTTGTGGGCCTGATTTTGACTAGCCAGCGCGCGGAGGCCGAGTCGTACCAGCGTACCCAGGCCCTGATCCTGCTACAGGACATGATCGGCCGCATCAATGCCAACCGGTCGGTCGCTGGCTGTTATGCCTTCACCACCGATCCGGTCAACGGGCAGCCTTATCTTGGAACTGGCGCGGCCGCCGCGCCGGCCTGCTCCCTTGGCACTGTCCAGGCCTACACCATGGCCAACGGGGATCTTGCGGCCTGGAGCAGCCTGCTCGCCGGCGCGGCAGAAACCAGTGCCAGTGGCAGCGTCGGCGCCATGATCGGCGCGCGCGGCTGCGTCAGCTATGACAGCGTCAGCGGCGTCTATCTGGTTAGCGTGGCCTGGCTGGGCATGGGGAAGACGGTGGCGCCGGGCGCGGGCCTTGGTTGCGGCAAGGGGCTGTACGCTGACGAAGCGCGGCGGCGGGTGGTCAGCGCGACACTGCAGATTGCCAACCTGAACTGAGGCTCGATACATGGCAAAGTCAACCGCCTCATTACGTTTGCGCTCCCGCAACGCGGGCTTTTCGCTGGTCGAACTGATGATCGCGATCGTGATCGGCCTGTTCCTGATGGCAGGTGTCGCCGCGCTGATCAGCCAGCAGAGCAGCACCCGCACCGAGCTCGACAAGTCCGCCCGGCAGATTGAAAACGGTCGCTATGCATTTACGCTGCTGGAGGACGATATCCAGCATGCCGGCTACTATGGCCAGTTTGGCGGCACGTTTGCGGCCCTGTCTGCCTTGCCGGATCCGTGCGCAATCGACAAGACCAGCATTGGCAATTCCTTCGCCTTGCCCATGCAGGGTTACGATGCTCCAGCCACCGTACCGGCTCCGCTGTCGGCCTGCCTGCCGAACGCAAATCACGTGGCAGGGACGGATATCCTGGTGGTGCGCCGTCTGGAAACGACCGACATACTGCCAACGCTTACCACTGCCGTAGCGGGCCAGGTTTATGTGCAGACTACCCCCACCGGTACGCCGGTGACGGCTGTCGGTCCGGACCCTACACCGGCAACTCCTTCCGTGTACACCCTGGTGCAAAACGACGGTGTCACGCCGGCCGCGCTGCGCCGCTACATCGAGCATATCTACTTCATCAGCCCGTGCAACCTCCTGGCCGCTGGCGCCACTACGTGCACCGCGGGCGCGGATGGCGGCAAGCCGGTGCCGACGCTAAAACGCCTGGAAATCGCAGTAGCGGGCGGCGCGTCGAGCTGGGTCACGACGCCACTGGTCGACGGTATCGAGAACCTGCAACTGGACTATGGCGTCGACGCTGTCGGCGCGGGCGCGCCAGCCGTTCCCTTCATCACCGCGCCAGCGCTCGCCGACTGGCCCAATGTCATGGCCGTGCAGGTCAACTTGCTTGCGCGCAACACGGAGGTGTCCGCCTTTGTCGACAGCGGTTTGGCGGCGAAGACCTACAGCATGGGAGTAGCCGGCTCAGTAGGCCCCTTCTCGGACAATTTCAAGCGGCACGTCTACACCGGTACCGTGCGCGTCATCAACCCCAGCAGCCGGAGAGAGTGAAGATGAGGCTTCGATCATTCCGGGGCAGGCTTCGCCAGGCTGGTATGAGCCTGGTGGTGGGGCTGGTCATGTTGATTGTCCTGACACTAATGGTGGTCTCGGCCGTGCGCATGAGCAAGACCAACCTGAAAGTCGTGGGCAACCAGCAAGCCAAAATCGAGGCTACGGCCGCCGCGCAGCAGGCGATCGAGAAAATCATCGGCTCGGTCAGCAATTTCTACACGCCCACCGCGCAGACTTTCAGCATCGATATCAATAACGACGGCGTGGCGGACTACACCGTCCAGACCGCCAAGCCGGCTTGCTTGCAGTTGACCGCGGCGGACGGTTACAGCGTCGACTTCGCGGACTCGGCGCCGAAGGATACCTATTGGGACATCAGTGCGGTTGCAACCGACAATCGAAGCGGCACCACCGTCACCGTGCATCAAGGTGCCAGGGTGCGGATGAATGCGACTGCGACCTGTCCCTAGACAACAACTTGTAGTGCCCCGGGGGCCCACCGTGAATATGTTGAGACTGCTGAAGCTCGTTTTGCTGGCCTCGCTGGCGCTAGTGTCGATCACCGGCCGCACGGATGACACCGATATCTTCAATCAGCCGCCAGGCGTGAAATCGCCGGCGCCGAACATCCTGTTTATCCTGGACAACACGGCGAACTGGTCGAAGGCCTCGCAACAGTGGGTCGGATCGGCAACGCAGGGCCAGGCGGAACTGACGGCCATCAAGAACTTTGTGGCTGGCCTGAAGCAGCCGGCCAATGTGGGCCTGATGATGTTGTCCCTGGCCAACAAGCGCGATGGCGGCTACTTGCGCTATGGCATACGCGACATGAGCGTGGCTGCCAATAACACTGCGTTACAGAACATCGTTGGCGGCATCGATGTCAATGCTCCGGATGAAAAGATTGACCAGTCGTCCGGCGACTACGCCAACGCCTTGTATGAAGCCTGGCTCTATCTCAATGGTTCCAACAGTTGGGCGGGCATGGACCCGCTCGCGGATTACTCTGGCAATGCCGGAACCAGCAAGGACAATCTGACAACCTCCGCCATCGGCGGCTTGTCCTCGGGTTATGCCTACAAGGGCTCTGCCAATGGTTCGGCTTACAACAGGCCGTCCGGCGGCAGCGGCTGTGCGCACACCTACATCATCTTCATCGGCAACAACCGACAGGGCCAGTTGCCGCCCGTGCCTGCCAGCACGGACCCGGCCGCCACCACGCTGGCGAAATACCCTGGGTATTCCACGATCTCGAATGTCCAGGCTGCCTGGGCCCGTTTCCTGAAGTTGCGCCCGGACCTCGGCGCCGGTAGCGCGGCCGCTGCGAACGGATCCGTGACCACTTTCACCATCGACGCTTACAACGCGCAGCAGAACACCGCTTTCACGGCCATGATGAAGAGCGTCGCCGGCAATGGCGGCGGCGACTACTTCCAGGCCGGCAGTGATACCGCTCTGGCGGTGGCGTTGAGCAATATCCTGGCTCAGATCCAGGCGGTGAACTCAGTCTTCGCGTCGGTTTCCCTGCCGGTGTCGGTAAGCGTGCGTGGCACCTATCTGAACCAGGTGTACCTGGGCACGTTCCGCCCGGACGCCTATGCCAAACCGAACTGGGTCGGCAACCTGAAGCAGTACCAACTGGCTGTGGACTCGACCGGCAACGTGTATATGGCCGATAGCGTTGGCGCGAAGGTGCTGAGCAGCACAACGGGCTTCGTCAACCCAAATGTGATTAGCTTCTGGACCAATCCCTCAACTTTCTGGGATCCTAATTACTACGTGGATTCGCAGGGCGTGGGAGGCAGTTCGGATTCACCTGACGGCGACCTGGTGGAAAAAGGCGGAGTGGGGCAATACCTGCGCACCACATTTGCGAAGAATCAGGCGAGCCGCAACGTCTATACCTGCACCGGCAGTTGCACGACGGGTTCTTCCTTGTCTGGCACGCCATTCAGCACCAGCAATTCCTCGATCGTAGCCACAATGCTCGGCCTGTCCAGCGGGGCCAATACCGAGCCTGTCATCAATTGGGTGCGAGGGGGCAATACCCTGGCGGACGATCCCCTTGTCGCCAATCCTTCCGCCCCGCCTGTCTACAATATTCGTGGCTTTGCGCACGGTGACGCGCTGCACTCCCGGCCGGCTGTGATCAACTACAACCGCACTGCCGACGACATCGTGGTCTTCTACGGCGCCAACGACGGCATGTTGCATGCTGTCAAGGGTGGCCAGAGTAGTGCCGGCGGAACGGAGCTGTGGAGCTTCATCCCGTCCGAGCATTTCCCGAAGTTCGGCAGGATGTACAACCACTCGCCGTCGATTTCGAGTTCTGCGCCAAAGCCTTATTTCGTGGATGGCTCGTCAACGGCTTATACGGAGTCGGACCCCACCACCGGGGCGGTCACCAAGGCATATCTGTTCCTGACCATGCGTCGGGGCGGGAACTTCATCTATGCCCTGGATGTGACCAACCCAACCGCCCCGAAGCTGCTGTGGAAGCATGGCGCCAGCGATACGGGTTTCGGTGAGCTGGGGCAGACCTGGTCGGACCTGCGCGTCGCGAAGGTGAAGGCCAATCAGGGCAATCCGGTAGTTGTTTTTGGCCTGGGCTACGATGCCACCTACAACGACACCATCGTGCAAGGCACGGCTGGGCCGGCTACCCAGGGCCGCGGTGTGATGGTGCTGGATGCCGCCACTGGCAATCTGGTCTGGCAGGCTGGCGTGGCCGCGACCACCGGCTCAACGGGCTTGAATGTGCCTCTTATGACCTACGCCATTCCCGCCAATATCGCGATCTACGATTCCAACCGCGATGGCTATATCGATCGTCTCTACGCGGTCGATACCGGCGCCAATGTCTGGCGCATTAACATCGGCGACGCCTCGCCGGCTAACTGGACCGTGAACAAACTTGCCTCGCTCGGGGGAAGCGGGGCCGCTGCGCGCAAATTCCTTTACGCGCCTGACATTGTGCCCGCCACCGCGCTGAACCCGACCGATAGCCTGCTGATCGGCTCCGGTGACCGCGAGCACCCGTTCGATACGACCATCCAGAATCGGTATTACATGATCAAGGATGACCACAGCCTGAACGCCGTGCGTTCGACACCCATCACCGAAGGAGCGGCAGGCGCCACGACGGGCGTTGCCGGCCAACTCTATGACGCCACCGCCGATCTGGTTCAGGTCGGCACCCCAGCCCAGATCGCCGCCGCCACGACGGCGCTATCGACGGCAAGCGGCTGGTACGTGACGCTTGCTGCGGGGGAGAAGGTTGTCAGTGGCTCCACCACACTGTCCGGCACTGTCATGTTTACCACCAACATCCCGGCTACCGCGGCTACCAATTCGTGTACGGGAAACCTCGGGGAAGCGCGGTACTACATGATGAATTACCTAACCGCCGCTTCCACCAGTGATCTCACAGGCGACGGCGGCTTGACGGCCGCAGATCGCTATCTAGTGCTGACCGGCGGCGGCTACGCGCCCACGCCGGTCCCGATTTCGGTCCAGATCGGCGGCAATACGTACCAGGCGGCCGTCAGCGGCACCAATGTATTCACGCCGTCCGGACCTACGTTGGGTCGTCGCTATCGTACTTATTGGCGCGGGATTATCGACTAGGGGCGGCGCTTAGCGCAGGAGGTCGGCAGTCGTACCCGAGTACTCTCAGGCCCCGTCGTCATCTACTTCTAGACCGACCCAGCGG
Organism: Cupriavidus sp. GW821-FHT02F09; assembly: GCF_059421605.1. Classification (NCBI taxonomy): domain Bacteria; kingdom Pseudomonadati; phylum Pseudomonadota; class Betaproteobacteria; order Burkholderiales; family Burkholderiaceae; genus Cupriavidus; species Cupriavidus sp. GW821-FHT02F09. The sequence continues at coordinate 17,488 of NZ_JBWKVH010000034.1, read as the reverse complement.
CGGCCGAGCGGCAAGTGCGGTCGGCCGGCATGTTTCCGGACGACGCCATCCTCAATCGGACGTTTGAGCGGGCAAATCAGCGATCAGTGGCCTGAGCGCGAGGCATAAGACTTCCAATCCCATCCCGCAGATGATGTCATACCAAATGGCAGCCATTTGGCATAAAAAGCCATTCAAAATCAATGATTTAATCTGGAAATTTGGCGGAAGCGGTGAGATTCGAACTCACGGATGGGTCACCCCATCGGCAGTTTTCAAGACTGCTGCCTTAAACCACTCGGCCACGCTTCCCGGGGGAAGAGCAGGCATTGTAGCGCGAACAGGGAAGGCCCCTGTCCGTGCCGCATGCTGCTTCGATGCTGGCGCTACGGCCAGCGCCGCGCATTATAGCAAGGCCGCGCGGCCTGGGGGCATGAGAAAATGCCTGTGGCCTTGTCGGTGCCTGTCGGACACGGCGGAACCTTCAATCCGGATTCATGCTCCTATCATGCGTGAGGGGAGTCGTGCCCATGTGGGCGCTCCCTCCTGTTCCATGCAGTAGCAGTCAATCGAGGAGAATAACCAATGAACGGCAAGACTCTGTTGGGCGTGGCGGCGGCGGCCGCGGTGGTGGGTTTGGCGGGTTGCGCGGCGCCCGGTGGTGGTTATGGCGGCGGCTATGGTGGTGGCTACGGTGCGCCGCAGCAAGCAGCCTATCAGGCACCGCCCCCGCCCCCGGGCACCAACACCTACCAGGCGCCCGCGAATTCGGTGTTCTATGGCCGGGTGGAATCGATCGAGCCGGTGACGACGCAGCAAAACAGCTCGGGCTTGCTCGGCACGGTAATCGGCGGCGTGGCCGGCGGCTTGCTGGGCCACCAGATCGGCGGGGGCACCGGCAATACCATTGCCACCATCGGCGGCGCCGTGGCGGGTGGCGTGGCGGGCAACCAGATCGAGAAGCGCGCAGGCAGCAGCACCGATACCGTGTATCGCGTCAACGTGCGGCTGGACGATGGCCGCATGGCTACCGTGACGCAACGCAACGTAAGCAGTCTGCGCATCGGTTCCCGCGCCCAGGTGGCCAACGACATGGCGACGCCGTACTGACCGGCGTGCCTTCGCGCCGCGCACGCGAGCAAAACGGCCACCCTCGGGTGGCCGTTTTGCTTGTGGCAGCGTGGTATGCGATCAACCTTTCAGGAACATCTCCTGCAGGTCGTTCAGGAAGCGCCGTCCCAGTTCTGTGGGCTTGATGGTAGCGAGATCCGCTTCCAGCAGGCCTTTCTTTTCGGCGGCGGCCAGGTCGCGGCTGATGGTGTGCAGCGGCAGCCCGGTGTGGTCGAAGAACGTGCTGGCCGGCACGCCGTCAGTGAGACGCAGCGCGTTCAGCATGAACTCGAAGGGCAGGTCGGCTGCGCCGACATCGTGCTGCTCCTGCACTGCGTTGCCGGCCATGGCCTGCGCCATATACGTGGCGGGATGCTTGTGGCGCATCTGGCGCAGCACCCGGTGCGGGAACGATAGCTTGCCGTGCGCGCCGGCCCCGATGCCCAGGTAGTCGCCAAAGCGCCAGTAGTTCAGGTTGTGGCGCGCTTGCCGGTGCGGCCGGGCGTAGGCCGAGGTTTCGTAGTGGACGTAGCCCGCCTGCGCGGTGCGTGCTTCGATCAGGTCCTGCATTTCATACGCGCTGTCGTCATCCGGCAGCGCCGGCGGGAACTTGGCGAACAGCGTGTTGGGCTCCAGCGTCAGGTGATAGAGCGACAGGTGCGTGGTGTTGAACGAGAGTGCCGTCTCCAGGTCATTGGCACATTCCGCCATCGTCTGGCCAGGCAGCGCGTACATCAGGTCGAGGTTGACGTTGTCGAAGTTGTCCAGCGCGATGCCGATCGCCGCGCGGGCTTCGGCGCCGCCGTGGATGCGGCCAAGCGCGGCAAGATGGCGGTCGTTGAAACTCTGGATGCCGATGGACAAGCGGTTGATGCCGCTGGCGCGATAGCTGGCGAAGCGCTCTGCTTCGAACGTGCCGGGGTTGGCCTCCATCGTGATCTCGGCGTCGGCGTCCAGCGGCAACAGCGCGCGGATATCCGACAGCAGCCGGTCCATGCCGGCGGCCGACAGCAGGCTAGGCGTGCCGCCTCCGATGAATACCGTGTGCACCTGGCGGCCCCACACCAGCGGCAGTGATTGCTCCAGGTCGGCGCGCAGCGCGTCCAGGTAGGCGTCTTCCGGGATGTCGTGGCTGTCCGCCGCGCCGGGCACGGCATGCGAGTTGAAATCGCAGTACGGGCACTTTCGCACGCACCACGGAATATGCACGTAGAGCGACAGCGGCGGGGAGCCGGGCAGCGCGAGCTGGCCCGGCTGCAGCCACAATGACTTGGTATCGGCGGGGGCGCTGGCGCCCGTGGACGCCAGGGGAACGATCGGGATCATGGGCAGCCAGTCCCGGGGCCGCCGGCCTGCAGGCGCTCGGTCAGCGCTTTGAGCGCGAGCGCACGGTGGCTGACGGCGTTTTTTTCCTCGGCGCTCAACTCGGCCGCGGTCTTGCCCAGGTGCGGCAGCAGGAAGTGTGGGTCGTAGCCAAAGCCGGCGTTGCCGCGCGGCGCGTCGACCACCTCGCCAGCCCACACGCCCTCGGCGATCACCGGCCGCGGATCCTCGGCATGGCGCACCAGCACCAGCACACAGTAGTAGTAGGCGTGGCGGTTGAGCTTGCCGGCCAGCTGCGAGATGAGGTGCGCGTTGTTGGCGGCATCGGACTTGGGCTTGCCCACGAGTTGCGCATAACGCGCCGAGTAGACGCCCGGCGCGCCATCCAGCGCGTCGACGCAGATGCCGGAGTCATCCGCCAGCGCGGGCAGGCCGGCCAGGCGGCTGGCGTGGCGCGCCTTGGTGAGGGCGTTCTCGACGAAGGTGGCGTAGGGCTCCTCGGCCTCGGCAATGCCGAGCTGCCCCTGCGGGACCACCTCGAAGCCGAGCGGCGCCAGCAGCGCGCCAAACTCGCCGAGCTTGCCGGGGTTGTTGGAGGCGAGGACCAGGCGTTGCATGGCGTTCACCGTATCAGGCCAGGCCCAGCGCGCGGCGCTGGTGCGCCACCAGTTCGGCGATGCCTTGCTCGGCGATGCGCGTCATCGCATCGAGATCGGCACGGCTGAACGGCACGCCCTCGGCGGTGCCTTGCACTTCGACAAAGCCGCCGCTGCCGGTCATCACCACGTTCATGTCGGTGTCGCAGTTGCTGTCCTCGGCATAATCCAGGTCGAGCACGGCCACGCCATCCACCATGCCAACCGACACGGCGGCAACGAAGTCGCGGATCGGGCTGGCCTTGATCTGGCCGTCGCGCAGCATGGCGGAAACAGCGTCATGGGCGGCCACGAACGCGCCGGTGATGGCCGCGGTGCGGGTGCCGCCATCGGCCTGCAGCACGTCGCAGTCCAGGTGAATGGTGAATTCGCCCAGCGCGGACAGATCGAACACCGAGCGCATCGCGCGGCCGATCAGGCGCTGGATCTCCTGCGTGCGCCCGGTCTGCTTGCCGCGGGCGGCTTCACGGTCCGAGCGCGTGTGGGTGGCGCGCGGCAGCATGCCGTACTCGGCGGTGACCCAGCCTTCGCCGCTGCCCTTCTTGTGGGGGGGCACCTTGGCCAGCACGCTGGCGGTGCACAGCACCTTGGTGTCGCCAAAGGCACTCAGGACAGCACCTTCGGCGTGGCGGGTGTAGTGGCGGGTCAGAGCAATAGGGCGCAGCGCATCGGCTGCGCGTCCGCTGGGTCGCATGTGGGGGTTTTCTCGGAAATCGATTCAGGACCCGGATTTTAACGCCGCCGGGCTGCGCGTGCGCGTCCTGCGCCAACTCCCCCCGCGGGGGCGTGCGAATTCCCGCGCCATTGCGGCGCGGGCGGTACTTTGGCCCGGGCTCAGCGCATGAAATTGCTGGTCTTGTCGATCGCCGCGCGGATCTCAGCGATGGAGCGCTCGATCTCCTCCTCGGAGAGCAGGTCGGTATCGCCGCCGTTGTTCTCCAGGATCGAGGTGGTGAACGTGTTGAGCGGCAGGGTCTCGGTGGCGACCGAGTCCTCGTTGGACAGGTGGGCGTCGAGTTCCCACATCATGGCGATGGCTGTGGTGTTGTCGGCGCCGTCGCCGGCGTTGTGCAGCGCCTGCTCGATCAGGTCCGGGATGGCATGCACCACGGACAAGTTGGTGACCTTCTCGATCAGCAGTTGCTCTTCGATGCTGCCCCACAGCCCGTCGGAGCACAGCAGCGCCACGTCGCCCGGCTCCAGCCGCAGCGGGCCGCCGATATCGATCAGCGGCAGGTTGGGCGAACCCAGGCAGTTGTAGAGCTTGTTGCGCTCGGGGTGGTTGGCCACATCCATTGGCAGCACGCGCTCCTGCTGCAGCAGGTTCTCGATCTTGGAGTGGTCGCGCGTGCGGGTCAGCAGGTTGCCCTTGCGCACCAGGTAGAGGCGCGAGTCGCCGGCGTGGGCCCAGTGGATCTGGCCGTTCTGGACCAGGCAGCAGACCACAGTGGTGCGCGGGACGTCGGCCAGCTGGTTGGCCTCGGCGTAGCGATGGATTTCCCGGTGGGCCAGCATGATGGTGTCCTGCAGGAAATCGGCAGGATTGCGGATCGAAGGCCGGGCCTGGGCCTGGAACTGGCGCGCCAGGGTCTGCAAGGCTTGCTGCGCGGCGACTTCGCCCAGCGCGTGGCCGCCCAGGCCATCGGCCAGCACCATCAGCAGGGCATCCCGCGTAAAGCAATAGCCCATGCGGTCCTGGTTGATGCGGCGGCCGCCTTTTCTGCTTTCCTGGTAGACGGAGAATCGCATGGTGGCTGTAGGAGTCAGTTCTTGAGAGACGGCGGCGTCATCCGCGCGCTCCACCGGCACAGCGTGCGGGCGGGCCGCGAGGCGACGGTTCTCATCATAGTTGTAAATGGTGGCAGAAGGGGGGCACGGAGGCGGCTGCGCATGGCGCGGGGGATGGCGCCACTACGTGCTTTATTCGCCGCTTGCGCCGGCCTCCTTGGCCTGGACTGCCGCGGCTGGCTCCTCGCGCTTGCGCAGCAGCGTCAGGAACCGGCTTGCGAGGGGGCGCTCGGCGGCCGCGGCTGCAGGCGCGGCGGCCTGCTCGCCTAGTGCATTGGTTTGTTCGCGCAGCTCCTTTTGCAGCCGGAACACGCTCTGCGGCCGCTCGGAAGGGGGCAGCCGCAGGCACCATTCGACCAGGTCCACCAGGCCGTCGGTATAGCTGGCGCGCAGTCGCGTGATGGAGTCCGCCATGCGGTCGTCCTTCTCGCGCTGGTTGGCCTCCTGGGGCGGCATGCCGGCCATGCAGGCGTAGAGCGTGGCGCCAAGGCTGTAGATGTCGGTCCACGGGCCCAGCTCGGAATGCTTGCCGTACAGCTCCGGCGCGGCAAAGCCCGGCGTGTACATGGGCTGGAAGCGCGCGGCCTCCATGGTCAGGATCTGGCGGGCGGCACCAAAATCGAGCAGGATGGGCGATTCGTCTTCGCGCAGGTAGATGTTGCCGGGCTTGATGTCCAGGTGCAGCAGCTTGTGGATATGCACTTCGCGCAGGCCGCTCATCAGGTCGTGGAAGACCTTGCGGATGAAGTGTTCGCGCAGCACCTTGGCGCGGCCTTGCTGGCGCGCGTGCAGGATGTGTTCCTGCAGTGTCTTGCCCAGCTCGTAGTTCATCACCATGTAGACGGTGGAATTCTCTCGGAAGAAATTCACCACGCGCACCACGCTGGGATGCGAAATCTTCGCCAGCGAGCGGCCTTCCTCGAAGAAATACTTGAGCCCCAGCCGGAACGACGCCGCGCTTTCCTCGGGCACCACCGGGATCAGCTCGCCGGGCTGGCGGCGTGCCAGCGACGACGGCAGGTACTCCTTTATCGCGACAGGGGAGCCAGTCTCGTCGGTGGCAAGGTAGACGAAACTGAACCCCCCGCTGGCCAACTTCTTTACAATACGATAGTTGGACAGCAGCGTGCCGATGGGCAGCGGTGCGCTCTTTGGAGGTGATGCGCCCTTTGGCTCTGTCATAGGATTCGGGACCTTGATTGCCTCCGGATTGTCCTGACTAATCGAAGACTTGTAAAGAACACAATAGCGGCCATTTTGGCCTCTCTTTTCGGCGTTCAACCAGCGTGGTTGCGGGGCTGCCGGCTCCCCGGGCTGTTTGAACCCATGCGGCCAGATGGCCATTTCGCGAGACTACTTAATGATCCACAGCATGACAGGCTACGGCCTGGCGACGCGCCAGGCGCCGCTGACGGACGCGCAAGGCGCGCCAACCGGCAGGACCGCATCCGTTTCGGTGGAGTTCCGCACAGTCAATTCGCGATTCCTCGACCTGTTTTTCCGGGCTCCCGAAGAATGCCGCGCCTTCGAGCCGGCGCTGCGGGAAATGCTCATGGCGAAGCTGTCGCGCGGCAAGCTGGAATGCCGCATCAACCTGCAGCGCGCCGATGCCGGCGCCGGCGGCACCACGCTGGCGCTCAACGACGCCTTGCTGGCGCAGATCCGCTCGATCGAGGCCACGGTAGCAGCCACCTTCACGCAAGCCGGCTCGCTGCGCATGGGCGAGATCCTGCGCTGGCCCGGCGTGCTGGTTGAGCCCGAGTTGTCGCAGGACGCCCTGCGCGAGGCCGTGACGGGCGCAGCCAAGGAAGCGCTGGGCCAGTTGCTGGAAGCGCGCCGCCGCGAGGGCGACGCGCTCAAGGCCACCCTGGACGAGCGCATCGAAGCCATGCTGGCCATCGTCGAGCGCCTCACGCCCACCATCCCGCAATTGATCGCCCATCACCAGGACAAGCTCACCGAACGCCTGCAGGAGGCCTTCAACCTGGTCGCGCCCGGCGGCATGCCCTCAATGAGCCGAGACGAAATCGGCGAGCGCATCCGCCAGGAAGCCACGGTCTACGGCATCCGCATCGACATCGCCGAAGAGCTGTCGCGCCTGCAGGCCCACCTGAACGAAACCCGGCATATCCTCAAGAAGGGCGGGCAGGTTGGCAAGCGGCTCGATTTCATGATGCAGGAGCTCAACCGCGAAGCGAACACGCTGGGCTCCAAATCAGCGGCCAAAGAACTGGCCGATGCCGCCATGGAACTCAAACTGCTGATCGAGCAGATGCGAGAACAGATTCAGAACCTAGAATAATCATCATGAGTGAAACGTCGTCCCACGTCGCCATCGACACCGCCTATCCCGGCAACCTGTTCATGGTGGTGGCGCCTTCCGGCGCCGGCAAGTCCACCCTGGTCAACGCGCTGCTGGCGCAGGACCAGGCCATTCGCCTATCCATCTCGCACACCACCCGCGCGCCGCGTCCCGGCGAGCAGGATGGCCGCGAATACCACTTCACCACCGTGGACGCGTTCCGCGCGGCGCGCGATCGCGGCGAATTCCTCGAGTGGGCGGAAGTGCACGGCAACTACTACGCCACCTCGCGAGTGTGGATCGAGCAACAGATGGCCCAGGGCAACGATGTGCTGCTGGAAATCGACTGGCAGGGCGCGCAGCAGGTGCACCAGCGTTTTTCCAACGCCATGGAGATCTTCATCCTGCCGCCGTCGCTGCAAGCGCTTGAAGAACGCCTGAACAAGCGCGGCCAGGACGAGCCGAACGTGATCGTGCGCCGCCTGCTGGCAGCAGGCAGCGAGATGGCCCACGCGTCCGAGTCGGACTATGTCATCATCAACGAGGTTTTCGAGCAGGCGCTCGAACAGCTTCGCAGCGTCATCCGCGCTACCCGTCTGCGTTTTTCATCACAAAAGGCGCGTCACGCCGACCTCTTCATCGAGCTCGGTATTCATTGATCCGGAGCGCGGCGGGAACGTTTCTTGCCGCGTGCTGTAAAATAGCCGGCATCGCATAAGGTTTTGTCCCGAGGTGGATTACATATGGCGCGTATTACCGTCGAAGATTGTCTGAAACACATCCCGAATCGCTTCGAGCTCGCGCTCGCGGCAACGTACCGGGCCCGTCAGCTGGTGCAGGGTCACACTCCCAAGGTCGAGGCCAAGGACAAGCCCACGGTTGTGGCGCTGCGCGAGATCGCCTCGGGCCAGATCGGCATCGAGATGCTCAAGAAGGTACCGACCTGATTTTCGGGCGGCGGTGGCCAGTCCTAGCAACGCGTACCTTTGCATTGAGACTCTGCTAACGTACTTGTTCGCGTACTTGCTTAACCAGCCAGATTACAGAAGCCGCCCACATGTCTTCCTCCCAGCCTTCCTCCCCTGTCGCGACGGCCAGCCCCACGGCCACGCCGGCGCGATCGCGCGGAGAAGCCACTGGTGACGCGAGTGGCGATGCAGTGCCACCCGTTCAGCGCAAGCGCGCCGTGCCCGGTCAGTCGACCGTGACGGCGCGTACCGGCGCTCCCAATCTTCCCGATCCGCTTGGCAACGATGTCGTTGGCGAGCGTGCCGTTGCCCCCGCAATGGGTGCAGGCAAGGCAAGAGCCGCCCAGACCGCCGCCGAAAGTGAGCTGAGCGATGCGCCGCAGGGCGCGGCGCCGGGCGATGCGCTCTTCATCGACGCGGTGCTGGCGCAGTCCTATCGTCACTTCTTCGGCCCGACCTCGCAACCCGCAGTGCCCCCGCGCCAGCAGGTGATCTCGATCACCCGGCTGATGGAGAAGCTTGCTTATCTCAAGCCGGCGGATCAGGCGCACGTGCGCGAAGCCTTCCAGTTCTCGGACGAGGCTCACCTCGGCCAGTATCGCCAGAGCGGCGAGCCCTATATCACGCATCCGGTAGCGGTGGCCGAACTGTGCGCCGACTGGAAGCTCGATGTCCAATCCATCATGGCGGCGTTGCTGCACGACGTGATGGAAGACCAGGGCATCACCAAGAGCGAGCTGGCGGAAAAATTCGGCCCCAAGGTGTCCGAGCTGGTCGATGGCCTGACCAAGCTGGACAAGCTCGAATTCCAGAGCCGCGAGCAGGCGCAGGCGGAGAGCTTCCGCAAGATGCTGCTGGCGATGGCGCGCGATGTGCGGGTGATCCTGGTCAAGCTGGCCGACCGCACCCACAACATGCGCACGCTGGATTTCGTGCCGCCGGAAAAGCGGCGCCGGATTGCGCTCGAGACCATGGAGATCTACGCGCCGATCGCGCATCGGCTCGGTCTCAACACCACGTACCGGGAACTGCAGGAACTGTCCTTCAAGGTTGGTTCGCCGTTCCGCTATGCCACGTTGGAAAAAGCGGTCAAGGCCGCGCGCGGCAACCGGCGCGAGGTGGTCAAGCGCATTCTCGAAACGGCGCAGAAGGCGCTGGGCGACGCGGGCATCGTGGCGGAGCTGTCGGGGCGTGAAAAGACGCTCTACAGCATCTACCGCAAGATGCACGACAAGCAGCTGTCGTTCTCGCAGGTGCTCGATGTGTATGGTTTCCGCGTCGTCGTCGAAACCCAGATGCACACCTATATGGCGATGGGCGCGCTGCACGGGCTGTACAAGCCCATGCCGGGCAAGTTCAAGGACTACATCGCCATTCCCAAGATCAACGGCTACCAGTCGTTGCACACCACGTTGGTGGGCCCGTTCGGCACGCCGGTGGAGTTCCAGATCCGCACCCGCGACATGCACCAGATCGCGGAAGCCGGCGTGGCCGCGCACTGGATGTACAAGCATCAGGCCGACCAGGCCAACGATATCCAGCAGCAGGCGCACCAGTGGCTGCAGTCGCTGCTCGATATCCAGAGCCAGACCGGCGATTCGCAGGAATTTCTCGAGCACGTCAAGATCGACCTGTTTCCGGATGCGGTCTATGTGTTCACGCCCAAGGGGCATATCCGCGCGCTGCCGCGCGGCGCCACCGCGCTCGATTTCGCCTATGCCGTGCACAGCGACCTCGGCAACCAGTGCGTGGCGGTCAAGATCAACAACGAGCTGCTGCCGCTGCGCACGGAACTCAAGAGCGGCGATATTGTCGAGGTGGTGACGGCACCGTACTCCAAGCCCAATCCGGCGTGGCTGGCGTTCGTGCGCACCGGCAAGGCGCGCGCGGCCATCCGCCACTATCTCAAGACCACCCGGCTCGACGAAGCCATCCAGCTTGGCGAACGCCTGCTGGAGCAGTCGGCGCGACAGCTCGGCATCGAGCTCAAGGCGCTGCCGCAGTCGGTGTGGGACCGCATGGTGCAGTGGACCGGCAACAAGCACAAGGAGGACATCTTTGCCGACCTGGCGCTGGGGCGGCGCGTGCCGGCCGTCGTGGCCAAGCGCATGGAGATCCTGCTGCAAGAGCTTTCCGGCGATGTCGACAGCGCGCTGCTGGCGGCCGTGCAGACCTTCGCTGGCGAAGAAGCCCCCGCGGTGCCGATCACCGGCGATGAAGGCATGTCGATGATCTTCTCGTCATGCTGCCGGCCGATTCCCGGCGATTCCATCGTCGGCTACCTGGGCAAGGGCGAGGGTTTGCAGATTCACGTCCAGGATTGCAAGATAGCCAAGCGCCTGCACAGCAAGGACCCGGAGCACTGGATCGATGTGATGTGGGCGAAGAAGACCACGCGCTCGTTCGATGTGTCGATCAAGGTGATGGTGCGCAACGTCAAGGGCATCGTCGCCCGCGTGGCGGCCGACCTGACTTCGGCCGACGCCAACGTTGCGCACGTGGCGATGGAGCAGCAGGAGGGCGGCCATCAGGAAGCCACCTACATGCAGTTCATCATCCAGGTGCAGAACCGCCTGCATCTTGCCAACGTGATGCGGGCTCTGCGGCGCAACCCCGACGTCATCCGCATCTTCCGCGACCGCAACGACGGCTGACGCAGCCTTCCCGCACGCAAGCACTGAGCCCGGCCGAGCCGGGCTCAGTGCTTTTCCGGCTGCGCGGCGGCGATCGGTTACGCTTCCCTGCCGGGATAGCTGACTTTCAGGATATCGATCTGCTCCACCCCGGCTGGCGTGCGCAGCGGCACCGTATCGCCTTCGCGCGCCTTGAGCAGCGCGCGCGCGATCGGCGAGATCCAGCTCACGTGGTTGCTGTCGAGGTCGACCTCGTCGGTGCCGACGATCGTCACGGTGGTTTCCTCGCCGGCCTGGTCGGCATAGGTGACGGTGGCGCCGAAAAAGATCTGGTCGTTGTCGCCCTGCAGGGACGGGTCCACCACCTCAGCCTTCTCCAGGCGCTTGGTCAGGAAGCGGATGCGGCGGTCGATCTCGCGCAGGCGCTTCTTGCCGTAGTGATAATCGCCGTTCTCGGAACGATCGCCATTGGATGCGGCCCACGAAACGATCTGGACCACCTCCGGGCGCGCCGTGTCGATCAGGTGCATCAGTTCATCGCGCAAGCGCTGGTAGCCTTGCGCCGAGATGTAGTTCTTGGTGCCGGGTGGCAGCGGGGTGGCGCCTTCGGGAAGGTCGTCGTCCTCGTCGCCGGGTGACTCTTTGACAAATGCCTTGTTCATGATCCGATCACATCTGCGGGGCTGTCATTATAGGAAGCGGCGGCCTGCCGGCGGGAAAAGCAAAAAAAGTGGGGCAGGGGGGTTCCCAAATTTCAAAAGTACGTTATAATTTCTTTCTCGAGTGCGGCTGTAGCTCAGTTGGATAGAGTACTTGGCTACGAACCAAGGGGTCGTGGGTTCGAATCCTGCCAGCCGCACCACTCATTGCAAAAAGAGCTTCCAGAAATGGAAGCTCTTTTTTCATTTTGGCTTCTGCTGTCACTCTCGGTTCCTAGTCTGGCCATTCTACGGCGTTCCGCCGCGCGTCGACGGTAATCGCTGCGATTGAGACTTGTCTCATCGTCTGCCGAGCTTCCTCTCGCTAATCTCTATTCCGGTGCGCATCCTCGCGCGTTCATAACCGGATTGCTCTCTTGCTGCTGCTTCCCGATCTGCCGGGCCGAGCGATCGCGCTTTCCTCTGGAGCGTCTTGCGATGCGATCGTTGCCGTGGTTCGTCTGTGCCGCCGTGCTCGCCGTTGTGGCCAGTGCCGCATGCCGTCAGCGCAAGCCGGGCATGCCGCCAGCCGCGTTGCCGCCAGCGGCGGAGCGCGGGCCGGTCTTGCAAGACCGTGTCTGTAGCCAGGCGATCGAGGGCAAGGCTGCGTCGGCCATCGGCGAGCGCACGTGCAGTTTGCTGGTGGGCTTTTTGCACGATGCGCGGTTGACCCTTAACGTCAGCACCCTTGCCACCGGTGTGGATTCGCGCACGCAGGCGGGCGCGCTGGCTGCCGACTGGCATATCCATACGGCCGGCGAGGCGCGGGGCACGCTGGCGTGGCTGCTGGAGGAGGGGCACCGCGCGCTGTATCCGCAGGTCTGCCGGATCCTGTTCTCGGTGCCGCGCACGGCGCGCGAGCGTGAGATCGTGCTGCTCAATGATCGCTTCGATCCGGTGCGCCTTGCCCATTGCATTGACAATCTCGAGCGCGCCATGCCGGACCTGCGCGCGAGTCGCCTGCTCGGCTCGCGGGTCGATCTTGCGCGTGGCGTGCTGGCCTGGGACATGAGCCGGGCGATACATGTCGCGCGGGCCGCCTACGACTGTGGCATGCAAACCGAGGCGCAGTCCTGGGCCGTGATCGAGCAGGCGGCGTCGCAGGTCTTCGCGCAGATGGCGTCCTGGCAGGAGGTTGCGGTGAGCTACCTGCTGGGCCGGGCAATGTGGGCCGGGCCTGGCGCGGGTTTGCAGCGGCAGCTGGCGTTTGTCCGGCATTGCCTCGACGATTCGGATAGTCCTATGCGCGGGGTGCGCTATCACGCTGCGCGCCATGGTGTATAGGCGCGCACCGTCTTGCGGGGCTGGTGTTGGCGGCCTAGGCTGGTTCAGGAGCGCCGGGGGGGGCGCCAAGCGCTATGCTTCTTGCTTGCGGCAAGAACCACGGGGATATCCAATGAGCAATGCGGACTGGCGGGTGGAAGCCTATCGGGGCATGGACGTCTATGTCCTCATATCGAGGCCGGGCGATGGCGGCGTTCCGGCTTTGGGCAAGGTTGCCCAGTGGGGGTACGAGGTGCGCGTCTGCCAGGAGGGCGCGGATCCCTCCGATGCCGGCGACATTGAGCGCTTGTCGGGCGACGGCGCGCAGTTTGCTACCCGGCACGCTGCCGAAGTTGCTGCGTTCGCTGCGGCCTATCAGCTCGTGGATAGGCTGGTGGGGCCGGTGACGGACTAGCGGGCATGTCGTCCTTGCCGTGCGCGAGGTGTGCTCGATGGCGGGTTTTTCACGATGACGTCACAAAGCGATTGCAATGCGCGGCGGGATCCACCATAATCCGGCCTCTCGGACGCGGGGTGGAGCAGTTGGCAGCTCGTCGGGCTCATAACCCGAAGGTCGCAGGTTCAAGTCCTGCCCCCGCAACCAAAGACCTTTTCTGGTCTCCGAAGCTAGTCTCCGGGCCGTCCTGGCCAAGTTCTGCAAATTCCCAAAGGTACGAAACCCGAGCGTTGCGCGGGGCCGCTTTGCATTGCGTGCGCCATGGGTTCGCGCTGATCAGTGCCGCCCGCGGCCGCCTCCGCTGCGTCCGCCTCGTGCGCCTCCCGTACCTCCCGTACCTCTCCAGCCACCACCGCCATGGTAGTAGCCGTGCGCCATGCCGGAGTGATAGTGATAGCCGCCGTAGTATCGTGGCCCGCCCGCGTGGTAGCCGGGGCCGCGATAGTAGCCATAGCCGTGATAGCCGTGATAGCCGTGATAGCCGCCGTAACCGTAGTAGAAGGCGGGGCCGTAGAACCCGCCATAGTAGGGCAGCGCGTAGTCGTACCCATACCCGTAGGCGTAAGTACCAGCGGGATAGGCTACGCCGCCCTCGTGGAACCCGTAGGGATCGTAGGGGTTGTAGCTGTCGTAAGGGTCGTAGTAAGGGTATCCGGCGCATGCGCCCACGCACAGCACTGTCACAGTTAACAACAAGCGGAGCAAGGCGCGGTGCATGGGGCTTCGGGTTCGCCAACGGATCGCGCCCGGCGGGCGCCGGGCGATAACAATAAGAGACTGTGATCCGCTGAGTGGTTCAGTGTCGCGCTGGCTTGCGCCCGCACAGCGCCTGCCAGAGATTCAGGCGGGCGCCCGGGCCAGTTCGGCCGCGCGCGAAAACGTGTCTCGCACTTGCGGCTGGCCTTCGCGCGCCGCTGCCTCGGACCGGGCCGTCAAGCGCTCGATCAGCACGCGCAGGTTATTGCCCTGCGGGGCGGTCTTGCTTGCGCCGCACTGACCGACGGCCTCGCGCACGACCTGTCCCAGTTCCTCGGTCACATCCGCGCCATCGAAGGCGCTGATCGACAGGGCGGAAATCTGCTCGAGGTAGAGGTTGACCAACGCTTCGTCGTGTACCGGTTCGGGCATTTCCGTCTCCTTGGCAATGTGGACTGGGTGCAATCCATTGTAGTAGGCCGCATGCCCGACGCATGTCGGCACAAGGCCTACAGGGCGGCTCCCCTGTACAGGGCTTGCGTCAGGTCAAGGTCAGTCGTTACTGATAATGATTCCCATTTGTATGATCGATGGCTTTCTCTTACAATCGGCGCTCGCCTGGGGCACGGCAAGGTGCCCCAGGCCAACCGTCTTGCCGAGGTAATTGAAATCATGATGCTGCAGATCCCCGATGTGCTGACAAAGGCGCAGATTGCCCAATGCCGCGCCTGGATGGACGCGGCTGAGTGGACCGACGGCAACGCCACTTCCGGGCATCAGTCGGCATTGGCCAAGCGCAACCTCCAACTGCCCGAAGGCTCGCCGGTAGCGCGCCAGGTAGGCGACCTGATCCAGGATGCGCTGGGCGCCAATCCGCTCTTTATCTCGGCCGCGCTGCCACTCAAGGTCTATCCGCCCTTGTTCAACCGCTACGAGGGCGGGCACGCGTTCGACAACCATATCGACAACGCGATCCGCCACCTGCGCGGCACCAACTTCCGCGTGCGCAGCGACCTCTCGGCGACGCTGTTCCTGACGGAGCCGGAAGACTACGACGGCGGCGAACTGGTGGTGGAGGATACCTACGGGCAGCAACGCGTGAAGCTGCCAGCGGGGCATATGGTGCTGTACCCGGCGACCAGCCTGCACCACGTCAGCCCGGTCACGCGCGGCGCGCGCGTGTCGTCATTTTTCTGGATTCAAAGCATGGTGCGCGACGAGGGTCAGCGTTCGGTACTGTTTGAGCTCGATACGCAGATCCAGCGTGTCGGCCAGGCACTGGGGCACAAGGACGCGGCCGTGGTGGGGCTTACCGGCGTGTATCACAACCTGCTGCGGCGCTGGGCCGACGCCTGAGCGGCGGCGTGGGAAACGAGGGAAACGGGGGAGCGAAGCGGGGAGGGGATGTTGAGGCAGGATGCCTCGGCTTGATACTCGCGAATCGCCGGCATCGGCCAGCCATTCGCGATGCATGGTGCAGCGAGGCTAGCGGCGATCCCGGTGCTGCGGTGGCAGCGGGGCCATGGCTACGCGTCGTCGCGCGGGCTTGAGCGCGCGCTGCATCGGCCAGAACACGTATTGGGTATGCGGATCCATCGGCTTGCCGAAGTAGGACACCCACACCTGCACGCCCTGTTCGGTTTCTGCAACGATGGCAGCCACTGCGCGGGCTGCGACTGCGGGAGATTTGAGCAAGGTAGCCAGCGCTTCGACACCTTGGACCACGTGGTGCTTGACACCACTGAACCATGCGTATTGACGCATGGCTGACAACAAACGCTCGGTCATGAACTCTGGTGTTTGGTTGGAAGTAAAGATCAGACCGGAGCTTACACGCTTTGTTCATTGCTGATTGATGGGACCTGTCTATCGCTTACCCTGAGTCATCGGATGTCCCTGTCCCCGTCCCAGGCGCGGGTGCGGGTGCCGGGCCCGGTGCCTGTTGTCATTGCGTCATTGTGCCAATGCGCCAGTGCCGATCGGCCACCACATTGACAACGCAAGGGCCGAGGATTAGCGTCATCAACAGGACCATCCGACCCTTGAAGCCTTCCTGGGAGCTTGCCGATGACCGAAGACATGCTGCTGCAACTGATGGTGGAAGTCGAGAAGGAAGACCCCATCGACTATGCCGACCTGCCTTTCGACGACGCCACGCTGCGCGCGTTGGTGTGCCGCCTGGTGGCGCAGCGCTCCAGCGCCATGGAGACGGCCGGCATGCCGGTGGACGCGTTGCTGGCGACCATGTGGGCTTCCACCGCCAAGCTGGTGCTGGAGAACATGGTACTCAACGCGCGCCTGCTGACGCTGCAGGGCTTGCCGGACGACGCCAACGCGCTGATCGAGCGCATCGCCCGGCAATCCCGCGGCACGCCCTGAGGCGGGGCCGCCCTCCGGCGGCTTAGGCCGCTTGCGCCGCCGATCCTGAGCGATGGATCGGCGTGTGGCGTATCGCTATCATCCAGCAGGGCGCCTCCCATTTCGATACACTACGGGTTTTCGCCCCCGACACCGTCGCGTTGCTACGCGTATGCAACTGCGCGCGGTACTGCTGATATGGAGGATTTCGGGTGATCAAGTGGATAATCGTCGCGGCGTACCTGGGAGCGATCCTGTACGTGCATTTCCGCGGCAAGGTGAGGCTGCGCATCTGGCGCCAGTTGCTCGACCATTCGGCCCTGGTGGCCCCGGTCAACTGCTTCATGTACATCTTTTCCGGCGTGCCGCGCACGCCCTACATCCCCGTCGAGCGTTTTCCCGAGCTGGAGAAGATCCGCGCTGCGTGGCCGGAGATTCGCGACGAAGGCCTGGCCCTGGCTGCCATGCGCAAGATCAAGGCCGCCGACAAGAACAACGATGCCGGTTTCAACTCGTTTTTCAAGTACGGCTGGAAGCGTTTCTACCTGAAATGGTACGAAGCCCGCCATCCGTCGGCCGAGGTCCTGTGCCCGCGCACGGTGGAGCTGCTGCGCGGCCTGCCGAGCGTGAAGGCGGCGATGTTCGCCGAGCTGCCGCCTGGCGGCAAGCTGAATCCGCACCGCGATCCGTTCGCGGGCTCGCTGCGTTATCACCTGGGCCTGGCCACGCCTAACGACGACCGCTGCTTTATCGAGGTCGACGGCGAGCGCCATAGCTGGCGTGATGGCGAGGGCGTGGTGTTCGACGAGACCTACCTGCACTGGGCGGAGAACAAGAGCGACAGCAATCGGCTGATCCTGTTTTGCGATATCGAGCGTCCGATGCGCTTCGGCTGGGCTGGCAAGATCAACCGCTGGCTGGGCCGCAAGGTCATGACCGCGGCGAGCTCGCCCAACGAAGAGTCCGACCAGACCGGCATGATCAACCGCCTGTTCCGCTTTGTCTGGATTTGCGGCCAGTATCGCCGGCGTTTCAAGGCGTGGAGCCGGCCGGCTTACTACGTGGTCAAGTTCGGCCTGATCGCCGCCGGCGTGGCGCTGATCGTGTACCTGTAACGCTCGAAAGCTCGAAAGCTCGAAAGCGTTACTGCGCAAGAAGAATGGGCCGGCTGATGCCGGCCCTCAGATTGCTGACAAAGCCTCCCCAACGCGGGAGGCTTTGTTCATAATGGAGCGATGCTAAGAGCACCCGCCCCTT
>NZ_JBWKVH010000033.1:0-83070 GCF_059421605.1 Cupriavidus sp. GW821-FHT02F09 | reverse complement strand
CTTGCGTGCCATCATCACCTCTCTAGTCGACGGGAAGTCTACCTTTTGAGGTGTCCAAGTTCATTAGACCACTACAGTCGCCGCCCCGCAGGGGTGGTGAAACTGCAGTTGCAGTTGCAGTTGCAGTTGCAGTTACTACCAACAACCAACAACACCCCCCTCACTCCCCAAACGCCGCCGCAGCCCTCTGCAACCGATCCCGAACCCCATCCCACTCATGCCCAGCCGGCAAGGCCTCAAACACCAGCCGCGCAAACCCCTCCCCATCCAGCCGGCGCAACAAGCTATAAAGCGCCCGCGCATAACCCTCGGCATCGGCAGGCGCCTCTACCCACACACACCGCGGATCGGCAGCCGCCTGAACACCAACCCACGCCACCAGCGCGTCGGCGGGCAAATCGACCAGTTGCGCAGGCAGATCCGCGGCAGAGCACAAACCCAACGGCGTATGCGGCGCGTAGTGCGCCTTCAGCGTACCTGACGCGCGCGGCGCGGCAGCATCCGGCGGCAACGGCGTGACGCCCAGCACCTTCGCCATCATGGCCGGCGTGATGGCGCCCGGGCGCAGCAGCACCGGGCCAATGCCCTGCTCCAGCCGCGACAGGTCCACGATGGTCGATTCGATGCCCACCTCAACGTCGTCGCCTTCCAGCACGAAGACCGCATCGCCAAACTCGTCGCGCACGTGCTGCGCCGTGGTCGGGCTAACCTGCCCAAACTTGTTCGCGGACGGCGCGGCAATGCCGCCACGGCCACGCTTGAAGCGGCCCAGCAGCGCCTGCGCAACCGGATGCGACGGGCAACGCAGGCCAATGCTGTCCTGGCCGCCGGCAACCGCCGCCGGGATATGCGCCGCGCGCTTGAGGATCAGCGTAAGCGGGCCGGGCCAGAAGGCGTCGATCAGGTCTTGCGCGGCCGGCGGCACATCGTCCACCCAGTAGCTGATGTCGCCGCCATCCACCACGTGCACGATGATCGGGTGATTGGACGGGCGCCCCTTGGCCGCGTAGATACGGGCGATGGCCTCGGGGTTTTCCGCGTCGGCGCCCAGGCCGTAGACCGTCTCGGTCGGGAAGGCGACCAGCTCGCCGGCCTCCAGCAGTTGGACCGCTTGGTCAAGTTCGGCGGACGTGGGCATGCGCGACATCGGGGATCTCTGAGGTGGCGTTACTACGAAGTTTCGAAACTACGGAGCTGCGAAAGCAGGAAAACGGAAAAGCCCGGCGCATGCGCCGGGCATGCCATCAAGGCGCGATGTGCAGCGCCGTCAGGGCCGCATCGAAGGCGCGCTCGGCGTCGGCCGCCGCGCCGCCCACGCAATTCACATGGCCCATCTTGCGCGAGGGGCGCGCATCGCTCTTGCCATACAAGTGCAGCTTGGCGCCGGGCTGGGCCACGACTTCGTCCCAGGCCGGCGTGCGTTCCAGGCCGAATTCGAACCACACATCGCCCAGCAGGTTGAGCATCTTGCCGGCCGAATGCTGGCGCGTGCTGCCCAGCGGCAGGCGCGCCATGGCGCGCACCTGCTGCTCGAACTGGCTGGTCTCGCAGGCGTCCATGGTGATGTGGCCGGAGTTGTGCGGGCGCGGCGCCATTTCGTTGGCGACCAGCGAGCCATCTGTCAGCACGAAGAACTCGATGCACAGCACGCCCACATAGCCCATCTCGGTGGTGATGGTGGCGGCCGCGGCGCGGGCACGCGCGGCGATCTCGTCGGAGACGCTGGTGGACGGCATCACGGTGGAGAACAGGATGCCGTCGCGGTGCACGTTTTCGGCCAGCGGCCAGGTCGCCGTGGTGCCGTCGGCAGCGCGCGCGGCCAGTACCGAAACCTCGTAGGCCAGCGGCAACATCTTTTCCAGCACACACGGCACGTGCTGCATGGCGCGCCACGCCGCGCGCACGTCTTCACGGGTCCTGACGCGGGCCTGGCCCTTGCCGTCATAACCCATGCGCGCAGTCTTGAGGATGCCGGGCAGCAGGTCCTCGGGCACCTGGTCGACGTCCGCGTCGTGCTGGATCACCCAGTGCGGCGCGGTGGGCACGCCGGTGCGCTCGGCGCAGGAAGCGAAGAATTTCTTCTCGCCGATGCGGTTCTGCGCGATCGACACGCAATAGCCGCGCGGCGCGACGAAGGCGCCGAGTTGCTCCAGCCGGTCGAGCGAGAGCGAGGGCACGTTCTCGAACTCGGTGGTCACCGCCGGGCACAGCTTGGCCATCTCGGCCAGCGCGGCTTCATCCGTATAGGCCGCGCAGATGTGCTTCTCGGCGATGGTGCCGGCCGGGCTGTCCTGGTCCGGATCGAGCACGCAAACCTTGTAGCCCATCGACTGCGCGGCATGGGTGAACATGCGGCCGAGCTGGCCGCCGCCCAGCATGCCTAGCCAGGCGCCGGGCAGCACCGGCGCGCTGGGATTGTCGATGCCGAACTCGGCACGCGACTCCGGCGTGTGGGCTTCGACCAGGTGGGGATGGATATCGGTTGGCATTGCGCGTCTTTCCGGATTCGGGGGCTTGGGGCTAGTCGGTGTGCGTGCGAATGTGCGTATTACACCGGCAGCGTCATGGCGCGGGCAGCTTCGGTCTGCTTGGCGCGGAACGCTTCGAGCGCGGCGGCCAGCGCGTCGTCGGTGGTGGCGAGCGTGGCAATGGCGTGCAGCGCGGCATTGGCGGCGCCCGCTTCGCCGATGGCGAAGGTGGCAACCGGCACGCCCTTGGGCATCTGCACGATCGACAGCAGCGAGTCCTCGCCACGCAGGTAGCGCGACGGCACCGGCACGCCGAACACCGGCACGATGGTCTTGGCGGCGATCATGCCGGGCAGGTGCGCGGCACCGCCGGCACCGGCGATGATGGCGCGCAGGCCGCGCTCGCGCGCGGTGGCGGCGTACTCGAACATGTCGTCGGCCATGCGGTGGGCAGAAACCACGCGTGCCTCGAAGGCCACGCCGAAATCCTTCAGCATGGCGACCGCGTTCTGCATCACGTCCCAGTCGGAACTGCTGCCCATCACAACGCCGACCAGCGGCTTGGCTGTATTGCTCACGTTAAGTCCTTAAAAATCTGTCTGGCGCGTGGGGATCGCGCCAACCTTCGTCCTGCGTTGGTTCGCTCCCCTCTCCCGCTTGCGGGAGAGGGGGGGGAGAGGGCGGGCGCTCGATGCGCCTGCGAGCCGTCAAAAACCATTGGCTCTGCTTCAGGTGGCGCCTAGCTAAGCCACCCCTCTCCCCGGCCCTCTCCCCCTGAGGGGAGAGGGAGTAAACGCCATTGGGCATTTCAAGCAGCATTGGCGCACCGGCCGGCTTCGGCCAGCGCCAGCGCCGCTCACCATTACTGCAGTTCCTCGCCGGTCAGGCGCGTCAGCGCCTCGCGGTACTTGGCGGCGGTCTTCTCGATCACGTCGGCGGGCAATGCAGGCGCCGGGGCGGTCTTGGGCCAGGGCTTGCCGTCGATGCGCACGGCTTCCAGCCAGTCGCGCACGAACTGCTTGTCGAAGGACGGCGGGTTGGTGCCGACTTCGTACGAATCCGCGGGCCAGAAGCGCGAGGAGTCGGCGGTCAGCACTTCGTCCATCAGCGTCAGCGTGCCGTTCTCGTCCAGGCCGAACTCGAACTTGGTGTCGGCGATGATGATGCCGCGGGTGGCGGCGTAGTCGGCCGCTTCCTTGTACAGGCGGATCGAGATGTCGCGCATCTGGCGGGCCAGGTCGGCGCCGATGCGCTCTTCCGTTTCAGCGAAGGAGATGTTCTCGTCGTGCTCGCCCATCTCGGCCTTGGCCGCCGGGGTGAAGATCGGCTCGGGCAGCTTCTGCGCGTTCTGCAGGCCGGCGGGCAGTTCGATGCCGCACACGCTGCCGGTGGCCTGGTAGTCCTTCCAGCCGCTGCCGGCCAGGTAGCCGCGCACCACGGCTTCCACCAGGATCGGCTTGAGGCGCTTGACCACCACGGCGCGGCCTTGCACCTGCTCGACTTCGGCCGGGCTCACCACGGTCTCGGCGGCAATGCCGGTTTCGTGGTTCGGCACGATGTGAGCCAGCTTCTTGAACCAGAAGTTGGCCATCTGGTTAAGCACGCGGCCCTTGGCCGGGATCGGCTCGCCCAGGATGACGTCGAAGGCCGACAGGCGGTCGGTGGTGACGATCAGCAGCTTGTCGTCGCCGACGGCGTAGTTGTCGCGGACCTTGCCGTGGCCGAGCAGCGGCAGCGAAGTGATGGAGGACTGGTAGAGAGCGTTCGACATGGTATTTCGGTGGTTCGGTGGTTCCGATGGGAGGCACTAACAGAATGATTCTGGCGCCGGGCCAGAACAACTGCTTCGCTTCATTTTGTTAGCGCTTTTCAGCGCCCCGGCGCCGGAGCCTGAAAAGCGTCGTCCCCGCGCCTGCCCCGTTTGACGGGATCGGGGCGGGGACGGCACGCGGTCCTGCTTACTGCACGACCTGGGCGAGTTCGCCCGACTTGTACTTCTGCGCGATGGCGTCGAGCGAGACCGGCTTGATCTTGGCGGCCTGGCCTTCGCAGCCAAAGGCGACATAGCGTGCCTTGCAAACCAGCTTGGCGGCTTCGCGGGCCGGCTTCAGGTATTCGCGCGGGTCGAACTTGCTCGGGTTCTCGGCAAAGAAGCGGCGGATCGCACCGGTCATGGCAAGGCGGATATCGGTGTCGATATTGATCTTGCGCACGCCGTACTTGATGGCTTCCTGGATTTCCTCGACCGGCACGCCGTAGGTTTCCTTCATGTCGCCGCCGAACTGGCGGATTTCCGCGAGCAGTTCCTGCGGGACCGACGACGAGCCGTGCATCACCAGGTGGGTGTTGGGGATGCGGGCGTGGATTTCCTTGATGCGGTTGATCGCCAGGATATCGCCAGTGGGCTTGCGGGTGAACTTGTAAGCGCCGTGCGAGGTACCGATGGCGATCGCCAGGGCGTCCAGCTGGGTGGCCTTGACGAAGTCGGCGGCTTGCTCAGGGTCAGTCAGCAGCATGGAATGGTCCAGCTTGCCTTCGGCGCCGATGCCGTCTTCCTCGCCGGCTTCGCCGGTCTCGAGCGAGCCCAGGCAGCCAAGCTCGCCTTCCACGGTCACGCCGATGGCGTGCGAGAGCTGCACCACCTTGCGGGTCACTTCGATGTTGTACTCGTAGTCGGACGGGGTCTTGCCGTCTTCACGCAGCGAGCCGTCCATCATCACCGAGGAGAAGCCCAGGTCGATCGCGGCCTGGCAGATCGCCGGCGACTGGCCGTGATCCTGGTGCATCACCACCGGGATATGCGGATAGGCTTGCACTGCGGCTTCGATCAGGTGGCGCAGGAAGTGCTCGCCGGCGTACTTGCGCGCGCCTGCGGAGGCTTGCATGATCACCGGCGCATTGACTTCGTCGGCGGCCTGCATGATGGCCTGAACCTGTTCCAGGTTGTTCACGTTGAAGGCGGGCAGCGCGTAGCCGTTTTCGGCGGCGTGGTCGAGCAGCTGGCGCATCGATACGAGTGGCATGTCAAACTCCTAAAGAAAGAATGGGGTGTCTCGTTTAATGATTTAATGATCTGGTCGAGCTGGTCGATCTGGTCGTTCTTTGCTGTTCGCGCAAGACACCGTCTCAACGCGATTTATCCTGGGTGATCCTGTGCGCTCAGGCGCCGGCTGTCTGTCCGGCGCGGCACATATCAGGCGCCAACCCGGACAATCTTCAGCGTATTCGTGCCACCCGGCTGGCCCATCGGCTCGCCAATGGTCAGCACGATAAAGTCGCCGCGCTGCACAACGCCGCGCGACAGCAGCAGTTCCTCGGCCTGTTCCAGCGCGGTGTCGCGGTCGGCGCTGGCTTCCAGCGGCAGCGGCACCACATTGCGATAGAGCTGCATCTTGCGCTGCGAGGCCAGGTTGGGCGTCATCGCGTAGATCGGCACATGGATGCGATGCCGGCTCATCCACAGCGCGGTGGCGCCGGAATCGGTCAGCGCGGCAATGGCCTTTACCTGCAAATGATAGGCGGTGAACAGTGCGCCCATGGCGATCGACTGGTCGATGCGGCCAAAGGTCTGGTTGAGGAAATCGGTGTCGAGCTGGACCACCTCGGACTTCTCCGCCTCGACGCAGACCGCGGCCATGGCTTCCACGGTTTCCACCGGATAGCGGCCGGCGGCGGTCTCGGCCGACAGCATCACGGCATCGGTGCCGTCCAGCACGGCGTTGGCCACGTCCGACACCTCGGCGCGCGTGGGCACCGGGTTGACGATCATGCTCTCCATCATCTGGGTGGCGGTGATGGTCAGCTTGTTGGCCTCGCGCGCCAGCCGGATCATGCGCTTTTGCAGCGCGGGCACGGCCGCGTTGCCCACTTCCACGGCCAGGTCGCCGCGGGCCACCATGATGCCGTCGGAGGCCTGCAGGATCTCTTCCAGCACGCCCGGGCGGATCGCCTCGGCGCGCTCGATCTTGGCGATCATGCGGGCCTTGTGCTGGTGCGGCTGACCGGCCACCGCGGCAAGCTGGCGCGCCATTTCCATATCGGTGGCGTTCTTGGGAAAGCTCACCGCGACATAGTCCGCGCCCAGCGCCATGGCGGTCTTGATGTCTTCCATGTCCTTGGCGGTCAGCGCCGGCGCCGACAGGCCGCCGCCCTGGCGGTTGATGCCCTTGTTGTTGGACAGCTCGCCGCCGATCCGGACCGTGGTGAAAATCTCGTGACCTAGCACGCGGTCCACCACCAGCACGATCAGGCCATCGTTGAGCAGCAGCAGGTCGCCCGGGCCCACGTCGCGCGGCAGGTCCTCGTAATCGAGGCCGGCGCGTTCCTGGTTGCCCAGGGTGCAGGTAGCGTCGAGGATGAAGGGCTCACCCACGTTCAGCGTGATCTTGCCGTGCTCGAACTTGCCGACGCGGATCTTCGGCCCTTGCAGGTCAGCCATGATGGCGACTTCCCTGCCGCAGGCCTTGGCGGCCTCGCGCACCAGGCGGGCGCGCTCGATATGGTCCGCGGCTACGCCGTGGGAGAAATTCAGGCGCACCACGTCGACCCCTGCCGCGATCATGCGCGTGAGCATTTCCAGCGTGCTGGAAGCGGGGCCGATGGTAGCGACGATCTTGGTGGAACGGGTCATGAACTGATTTTCCTTATCGAGGGCCAGCGCCGTCCGGCGACGCCGGCACGGCTTGCTTCCTGCGCGCCGCGCGGCGCCGGCGCCAGGCCAGCGCAAACCACAACAGCGGCACACCAACCAGCAGCCACGGCAGCGCGCCGGCGGCCACGCGGATCAGCATGGCCAGGCTGCCGAGGAACAACTCGGCGATATCGTTAAAAGCGTCGCGCAGCGGCGATACCTTTCGTTGGCTGACAAAGCTCTCGCGCGCAACGAAATCGATACGGACTTCGTTGCGGTCTGTTTGCGCCGCCAGCATCTTGCGCAGGCCGTGGATGGTATCCAGCTCGCCCTGCACGCGCGCCAGTTCGCGCTCCAGCTCGATCACGTCGCGCAGCGGGCCGCGCGCATTCTGCAGCATGGCACGCAGGCGGTCGCGCAGCTCGGTGGTGTTCTTGATGCGGGCCTCGGCATCGATCACCTGGTCTGTCTTGTCTTCGCTCGACACGGCGTTGGATACCACCGTGCCGCCTTGCTCCGCCGCTTTCAGCAGATCCGGCAAGGCCTTGGGCGCGATGCGCGCGCGCAGCTCGCCGCGCGGCGGCGCACCATCGCGGCTGCGGGTGAAGGCCGCCTCCAGCAACTCGCAGCCGAGCGCCTGGCAGCGTTGCACCACGCTCTTCCAGCCAGTCTCCAGCGCGTCGGCGGAATTCTCCACCGTCAGCGCGTACTTCAGCGCCAGGTAGCGGCGCTCCGCCTCCTGCTGCTCGCTCTGGCCGCCTCGCGCCAACTCGCCGGCGGCCATCCCGCCGGCCGCGGCGGCGGCCAGGGGACGCCCCTCTGGCGCGCCGCCGCCCGGGCGGCCGCACGCGCTCAGGGCCAGAAGCGAGGCGGCCAGCAGCAACGCCGCCAGTCCACGCTTGCCGGCCATGCCAGTGCCAAACCCTCGCAAACCCGCCACCCTCAGCCCGCGGCGCGCTGTTCCAGCACCTCGAACGCGGGCAGCTTCTTGCCTTCCAGGAATTCCAGGAAGGCGCCGCCGCCGGTGGAGATGTAGCCCACCTGGTCAGCGATGCCGTATTTGGCGATGGCCGCCAGCGTGTCGCCCCCGCCGGCGATCGAGAACGCCTTGGACTCGGCGATGGCTTGGGCCAGCACCTTGGTGCCATTGCTGAACTGGTCGAACTCGAACACGCCGACCGGGCCGTTCCACACGATGGTGCCGGCCAGCTTGAGCTGGTCCGCCAGCATCTGCGCGGTCTTGGGGCCGATGTCGAGGATCATGTCGTCGTCGGCCACGTCCTTCGCGTCCTTGACGGTGGCAACAGCGGTGGCGCTGAACTCCTTGGCGCACACCACGTCCACGGGGATGGGCACCGAGGCGCCGCGCGCGGCCATGAGATCGATGATGGTGCGCGCATCGGCCACCAGGTCAGCCTCGGCCAGCGACTTGCCGATCTTCAGGCCGGCAGCCAGCATGAAGGTATTGGCGATGCCGCCGCCGACGATCAGGTTGTCGACCTTGCCGGCCAGCGTCTTGAGGATGGTCAGCTTGGTGGACACCTTGGAGCCGGCGACGATTGCCACCAGCGGACGCGCCGGCTGGCCCAGGGCCTTGCCCAGCGCATCGATCTCGGCAGCCAGCAGCGGGCCGGCGCAGGCGATGGGGGCGTATTTGGCGATGCCGTGGGTGGTGGCTTCGGCGCGGTGCGCGGTGCCGAAGGCATCGTTCACGTAGACGTCGCACAGCTTGGCCATCTTCTGGGCCAGTTCGTCGCTGTTCTTCTTTTCGCCCTTGTTGACGCGGCAGTTTTCCAGCAGCACCACTTCGCCGGGCTTGACCGTGCTCACTTCGCCGTTGCCGTCGACCCAGTTCTGCACCAGCTTGACCGGCTTGCCGAGCAACTCGGCCAGGCGCGTGGCCACAGGCGCCAGCGAATCCTCGGGCTTGAACTCGCCTTCGGTCGGGCGGCCCAGATGCGACGTCACCATCACGGCGGCGCCTGCCTGCAGGCAGGCTTCGATAGCGGGCACGGAGGCGCGGATGCGGGTATCTTCGGTGATTTGGCCGGCGTCATCCTGCGGCACGTTCAGGTCGGCGCGGATAAAAACCCGCTTGCCGGCAATTTTGCCTTGGGAGATGAGATCGGAAAGACGCAGGACAGAGGTCATGGCGGTGGCTGGAGAGCGAAAATCGGGGAAAATCGGCATTTTACCTGATCGCAAGGGCCATTTTGCGGGATTGCGCCCCGGATGCATCCGCCAGTGGGTGCCCCGTTCGCCACATGCGGCGAGTAGCGTGCCGCATCCTTGCAACGCACCCCCTGAATGGGGGGTGCGACAATTGCACTGCGTCTCGTACGCTGATGCCAAAGCGCGCAATGTATGCACAAGTCGGCACAAGATAAGCACGCAAAAACATAGCCAGAGGCCCGCCTCAGACGGGACCCAAGGCACTGGCGCCGGACGCGCTTACAGGAAGCGGCGTCGGCGCCACGCGGCTAGCGCCGTTGTCGCGAAGGCAGGGGTAACCATGAACGAAGACATGCACGGGGCAATCCGTGGCTTGTACGAAGGGATTCTTGACGCGCAGGCCTGGCAGCGAAGCCTGCACACCTTGAGCAACATCGTAGGCAGCGCGCACGCATCGATGATCGTGCGCGACACCGATCGCGACCTGATGACGGTCAACGAGGTCGTGCGCCCGGTGCAGGAGCTGTTCAGCGCCTACGAGAAGGAGTTCCACACGCTGGATCCGGGCAAGCTGTTTGCCCACAACCTCTCCCCCGGCGAGTGGTACATCGACGCGCGCGATTTCGGCGAAGGCGCGATGCAGCGCAGCCCCTTCTATCGGGAGTTCTTCCACCGCTTCGACCTATGCTCCTACGCAGCCTGCCTGGTCGAGCGAAAGCCCCACTACGAGGTGTATTTCGCGCTGCAGCGCTCGTTCTCGCAAGGCAATTTCACGCCAGCGGATGTCAGCGCGCTGGACTGGGCGCTGCCTCACATGCGCAGCGCCATGGCCATGCGCGACCGCACCATCGGGCTGTCGACGCTGGCGCAACTGTCAGGGCAGATCCTGGAGCGCCTGTCGTTCGGCGTGATCGCCTTCTCGCCCGAGCGGCGCGTGCTGCTGAGCAATGGCATCGGCGAGCGCTGGGTGCGGCGGCTGGCCCCCGCCGGCAAGACTGGCGAGTGGCAGTTGTCGCGCTCGCTGGCCGACATGGTGACGGCCGCCTGCGCGCCGCGCAGCACGGTACCGGCGCAGGCGGCAATCGCCCGCCATGGCAACGGCGCCTGCGCGCAGCTGATCGTGCTGCCGCTGCCGCCCTCCCACATCTTTGCGCTGCCTTGGCAGCAACCCGCCGCGCTGGTGGTGATCCATGAAGACGCGCAGGCACCGGCGGAACTGCCGCAACTGCTGCGCGAAGTCTATGGACTGACGCCCGCCGAGATCCGCCTGGCGAGCCTGCTGGCCACCGGCATGGGCCTGCCCGAAGCCAGCGAGCGCCTGAACGTGCGCCACGAAACCGCGCGCAGCCAGCTCAAGGCGGTATTCCTCAAGACCGGCGCCAGCACGCAGGCCCGCCTGACGCGGCTGCTGACCCAGCTGGGCACGGCGCTCGGCCCCGCGCCGCAAGGGCCGAGCGACGCCAGCGACGCGGCCTAGCGGATCGCGCCTTCTCGCGCCTTCGGGGCCCGGCGTTCGCCCGGCCCCGGCTCAGCCGAGCAGCCGCATGGCGGTATAGACCGCCATGCCCGCCACGATCATGCCCACCATGCGCCGCGTCACCAGGTAGAACACCAGCGCCACCGCGCCGGCCACCAGCTTGTAGTTGCTGGGAGCCAGCGTGAAATGCCCCTGCCAGGTCATCAGGTCGGGCAGGATGATGGCCGCCAGCGCCGCCGCCGGCGCGTAGCGCAGCGCGCGCTGGATGCGGTCTGGCACCGTCACGCGCTCGCCCGCCATCAGGAACAGCGCACGCGTGACGATGGTCACCAGCGCCATGCCGACCAGCGCGATCCAGATCTCGAGATGGCTCATGCCCGGTCCTCTGCCGCCGCAGCCGCTGACTGGGCCGCTGACTGGGCCGCTGACCGGGCCGCCGCCTGCGCGGGCGCATGCTCGGCCTTGCGGCGGCGGATGCCCCGCAAGGTCGCGCGCGCCGCCAGTTCGTCGCTGGCCATGCCGGCCGCGATCGCCCCCACCACCGCCGCCACCAGGCCAAGCCGGTAAGGCAGGTCGAAGCACAGCAGCGCCAGCGCGGAAGCCACGGCCACCGCCAGCAGCGTCGAGCGCGAGCGGATGGTCGTGACCATCACGGGAATCAGCGCCAGCGTGCCTGCCAGCCCCAGGCCCCAGCTGTCCGGGAACGCGCTGGCCAGCACGATGCCGATGATCGACGAGACCTGCCACATGGCGAAATTGGTCAGCGCCATGCCCCAGAAGTACCCTTCCTTGCCCGGCTCATGGCCTGGCGTGGCATAGCGCTGCATGAAGTAGACGAAATGCAGGTCGCCGTTGAACGACCCCAGCAGCGTGCGGCGCCACAGCGGCAGGTAGCTGAAATGCGGCTGCAGCCCCGCGCTGAAGATCACGAAGCGCAGGTTGACGATGGCGGCGGTCAGCCACACTGTCCACAACGGCAGGCCCGCCGCGAACAGCGGCAGCACGGACAACTGGGCCGAGCCCGCATAGACCAGCAACGACATGCCGATCGCCTCGGGCACGTTCATCACCGACTTGCTCATGGCCACGCCCGTCACCAGTCCCCAGGAGAACACGGCAGGCAGGGAAGGCGCGAAATAGCGTGCCCCTTCGATAAAGCCAGCCCGCTCGGCCGGGGCAAAACGATGCCAGGGACGCAGCAGGGCCTGGGGCGGTCGGAAGGTCATAGCTGAAGGATTGGGGGGATGGCAGCCGCCGGGGGCGGGGCTAGCCCTTGGGCTTAGGGGGAATTGGGCATTATAGGGGGAGTGGGAGGAGGTGGTAAGTGGTTGCTTAATTTGCGGGGTTGGTCGCTTTTTTTTTGAGCGGCGTTGGTTTTTGGACCCAAAAACCAACGCCGTATCAGATCAAAGCCAAATCAAACAGCAAGATCCAACGGTTCTGCCCTTGCCCCCAACAACCAACGCCATATCAATCAATCGACGCCCCAACACTCCTAACCACCCCCGCCCACTTCTGCCGATCCGCCTTCACCGTAGTCCGAAACTGCTCAACCGTCTCGATCCGCGGCGAATTCCCCGCCTCGATCAGCTTCTGCCGGATCGCCGGCGTTTCCAGCGCGACCTTGACCGCATCGTTGATCTTCTTGCTGATCTTGGGATCCAGCCCCTTGGGGCCGAAGAAGCCAAACCAGATGGTGCTGTTGAAGCCGGGCAACCCGCTCTCGGCGATCGTCGGCACTTCGGGAATCACCGCCACACGGTTCTTGGTGGTCACGCCAAGCAGCCGCACCTTACCGGCGCGATATTGCGGCAACACGCTCTGCACCTGATTAAAAATGCAGCAGACCTCGCCCTTGAGCACGGCTTGCAGCGCATCGGGGCCACCCTTGTATGGCACATGGACCATATCCAGGCCGGCGCGCGCGTTGAATTCGGCGAAGGCCAGGTGCGTGCCGGTGCCGTTGCCGGTCGACGCGTAGTTGTACTTGCCGGGATTGGCCTTGACCTTCTCGATAAACTCCTTGACCGACTTCACGTCGATCACGGCGGGGTTCACGGTCAGCACGTTGGAGACTTCCACCAGCGGCGCGACGGGCGTGAAATCGGCTTCGGCGTCGAACGGCAGGCTCTTGTACAGGGCGGGGTTGATGCCGTGGGTGGCGGCGGTGCCGAGCAGCAGCGTGTAGCCGTCGGGCTTGGCATGGGCCACCACTTCGGAGGCGACATTGCCACCGGCGCCGGGGCGGTAGTCATAGATGATGGTGGCCTTGAGCGACTTCTGCAGCGATTCCTGCAGCGTGCGTCCCACCATGTCCACGCCGGAACCGGCGGTAAAGCCCATCAGGATGGTGATCGGCTGGGTCGGCCAGGCCGGGTCCTGCGCGCGGGCCGGAGCGGCCACCGTGCCTAGCGCGGCCAGCAGGCCAAGGCCGGCGGCCAGGCGGGAAGCACGGAACGAACGGGACTGGAAAGCGGACGAGATGCGGCGGGTAGCAGTGCGGAACATGGGGGTACCGTCGAAAAAAGGAATGCGGGTCGGGGCTGCCGGCCGGGGTCTGGCGCCCCGGGCCAAAACAGCAAGATACCAACGATCCGCCGCATTACCAACGATGGAGTTCGCTTGAAGGTATGCCATGTTGGTATAAGCAGACATGGACCGGGGTCCCGCCGCCGCCCACAAAGGTGAAAGGCGAAAGCGCCCCTGCACCCCTAGCTGCGCAACAGCCCCACCAGTTCGTCGATGTCCGGCAGCGCCGCCGCCGTGCCGATGAAGCCGGCCCCGCCGTCCTCGCCCGCCTCCAGGATGCCATCGGCCAGCGCGCGCTTGCCGTGATGCAGCGTGAGGATACGTTCCTCGATGGTGCCCGCGCTGATCAGCCGGTAGACGGTCACCGGGCGCTGCTGCCCGATGCGGTGGGCGCGGCCCATGGCCTGGTCCTCTGCCGCCGGGTTCCACCAGGGGTCGGCGATGATCACGTAGTCGGCTGCCGTCAGGTTGAGGCCGAAGCCGCCGGCCTTCAGGCTGATCAGGAAGACATCGCCCTCGCCGGCCTGGAACGCCGCCACGCGCCGCGTGCGCTCGGCCGCCGGCGTGGCGCCGTCGAGGTACTGCCAGGCCAGGCCGGCCTCGTCCAGCCCCCCGCGCAGCAGTTGCAGGAAGTCGACGAACTGGCTGAAGACCAGCGTCTTGTGCCCGTTGGCGGCCAGCTCGCCCGCCAGTTGCACGAAGGCGCGCACCTTGGCGCCCGCCTGCCCGCGTTCCAGTTGCAGCTCGGGCGTGACCAGGCGCGCGTCGCAGGCGGCGCGCCGCATCCGCATGAGTTGCGCCAGCACATGGATGCGCGCCTCGGCGGCGGGCTGGCCGGTGGCGGTCTTGCGGGCCTTCGGGCCTTTGACCACGGCCTCGGCTTCGGCGAGCGCCTGGCGGCGCAGCGCCTCATAGTGGGCCGCCTCGATCGGGTCCTGCTCGATGCGCAACACCAGCTCGGTGCGCGGCGGCAGTTCGTCCAGCACCTGGGCCTTGGTCCGGCGCAGCACGAACGGCGCGATCATGCGGCGCAGCCGCTGGGCCGCCTCGCGCACGCCATTGCGCTCGATCGGCACGGCGAAGTGCTCGTTGAAGCGGACCAGCGAGCCGAGCAGGCCGGGGTTGCAAAAGCGCATGATCGACCACAGCTCGGCCAGCCGGTTTTCCACCGGCGTGCCCGACAGCGCCATGCGGAAATCGGCCCGCAGCTCGAACACCGCTTGCGAGCGTTTGGTGGCGGCGTTCTTGAACGCCTGCGCTTCGTCGGCCACCACCGTGTGCCACTCGCGCTGGCAGAAGGCATCGCGCGCCTGCAGCAGCAGCGTGTACGAGACGATCACCACGTCATGCGGGCCGGCCTGTGCCAGCAAGGCCGCGCGCTCGCCCTCGGCATAGATGTGCACGCGCAGCGTCGGCGCGAAGCGCCTTGCCTCTGCGGCCCAGTTGCCGCACACGGAGGTCGGCGCGATCACCAGCGCGGCGCCGCCATCGGCGCGCCCCAGCATCACGGCGAGCGCCTGCAGCGTCTTGCCCAGCCCCATGTCATCGGCCAGGCAGGCGCCGAAGCCGGCCTCGGCGAGCGACATGGCCCAGCGGTAGCCGTCTTCCTGGTAGGGCCGCAGTTGCGCGGCCAGGTTGGCCGGCAGCACGGCGTCACTGTTGCGCGCCCGGCGCAGCCGCGCCACGCGCTGGCGGAAATGCTGGTCGGGGTCGATGCCGGCGCCGGCCAGCACATCGTCCAGCCAGGGCGCCGCCATCAGCGGCACCTTGATGCCGTCGGGCACGTTGTGCGCCACGCTGGCCAGGTCGCGCAGCCTGGCGCGCAGGCTGCGCGTGAGCGCCACATACACGCCCTGCCCCATCGGCATGAAGCGCCCGGCATGGCTGCCGGCCCAGGCCAGCAACTGGCCGAGCTGCAGCACCAGCCCCTCGGC
Source organism: Cupriavidus sp. GW821-FHT02F09 (assembly GCF_059421605.1). Taxonomy (NCBI): domain Bacteria; kingdom Pseudomonadati; phylum Pseudomonadota; class Betaproteobacteria; order Burkholderiales; family Burkholderiaceae; genus Cupriavidus; species Cupriavidus sp. GW821-FHT02F09. The sequence continues at coordinate 67,860 of NZ_JBWKVH010000033.1, read as the reverse complement.
CACGCCCAGTTCGCCGACCAGCTTGAACCATTCGCTCTCGGTTTCGATATGCACCGCCAGTTGCGGGATGTCAGCGCCCACCACGCGGATTTCCTTGCCCCGGGGCCATTCCACCGCCAGCACGGCGGGTAGCCCGGGCAACTGCTCGACCACCGACAACGCTTCCTCCGGGTCGGCCAGGGTCCAGTCGTATTCGCCACTTTCCGGCGAGCGCGGCACCAGGAAGGGCAGCGCGTCGAACACTGCAGCCACGCTCGCCAACTCGGCCTTGAGGTCGCGCACCGTGGCCAGGCTCTCCCCCTTGACCGCCGCCATCAGCCGCTCGCGCCCGCTACCCGGGGCCAGCCGTGGCCCGAGGGGGCCCAGCGGCGTCACCACCAGGCGCAGCGAAAGGCCTTCACCCAGCGGGGACAACTCGGCGCGCAGCCGGCTCTCGGTCTCGAGTTCGCGGGCGCTGCCGTCGTGGTCGGAGTGCACCTGGAAATGACCGGATAGCGCGCGCAGCGTGGCGTCAAGCTGCGCATGGGCCTCGGCCGGCACCGCCAGCCCGTCGGCGATCAGTTGCGCCGCGCCCTGCTGCGCCGGCGTGAGGCGGATCACACGCAGGCGCTGCGAGCCTTCGCGCAGCACGGTGATCTGGCGCAAGGCGTCGGCGTCCGCGCGGCTGCCGGCGGGCAGGAAGCTGTCCATCGCCGGGGCCTCGCGCACCGGGGGCGAGACCCGCAAGGTGTAGCGGCCGCCCTGGCGCACCACTTCCAGCGTGGGGGCGCCCTCCACCACTTCCAGCGTCTGCTCGGGCGCCTGCGCCAGCACCACGCCCGGATGCCCGACCAGCGCCAGCATGGCGGCGGCGCGATCGAGCACGTAGCGGCGGTGATAGGACTGGTCGCGGCGCACCGCCCGGGCGACACGGGCGTCCCACGGCTCCAGCCGGTCGTCTTCGGCAAGGCGGGCCAGCGGCACGGGACGCGGCTTGTTCCAGCCGCGCGCTCCGCGCTGCTGCTCCAGCGGCTCGATGGTGCCGACCGCGCCGTCGGCGTCGATGGTCAACGCCCACAACAGGCGGCTGGCGCTGGCGCCGTCGGGCGCGCGCGTCTCGCCCGCCAGGGCCTGCAACGCTTCGAGCGCGAGCCGCCAGCTTTCCTGGCGCTGGCCGGCAAAGAAAGTCTGCGGCACCGGTTCGCCCGCTTCCAGCGCCAGCGCGGCGTCCAGTTGCTGCGCGAACCAGTGCAGGCCGCAGCCTTGCAGGCGCGCACGCAGGGCCGCGACGGCCTCGGCGCGGGCGGCCGCCGGCTGGCGCCGTCCGCTGGCTTGCTTCACGTCGCCGAGCCAGGCGCGCAGCAGCACGCGCCAGAACTGCGCGAGCGGCGGCACCTCGGGGCGCAATTCGAACGCGGACTCGTCCAGCCGCGCATCCCCCTTGTGCACGGCCAGCACGTGGCACCACAGCCCCCAGCGCTCGGTCGGCACCGGGCTGCGCGTGCCCGCTTCCGCCTGGCAGAACTTGCGGGCTTGTTCGAGGTGCGCCGGCGTGCGCTGGGCCAGCAAGGACAGCGGGTAGCAAGGCGCCAGCGAGGGCGGCAACAAGCCGGTGCGCTGGCGGCTTTCGGCCCGTAGCCGCTTGAGCGCGGCCTCGAAGCCCGCCTGGGCGGCTGGCCAGTCGCCTTCCTGCAAGTGGGCAAAAGCACGCAGGGCGTCGCCATCGCCGCCGCTGGCGTTGCCCGTCGTGGCTAGCAAGGCCAGGGCCGCCGGGCGCTCGCCAGCGTACAGCCGGCCCTCGGCCAGCGCGGTGCGAATGGGGACCGGCAGCGCCTGCGGATCATCGGCGTGGCGGGCAAGTCCGTAATCCAGGTAGGGCTGCAAGCGGGGATCCCAGTCGAAATAGAGACAGTCCAGGATCGCCAGCAAGATGCGCCAGCGCCAGGGTGGCACCACCCGGTCCAGCAACGCGGCGTCGCCGCTGGCCAGCGCCGCTTCCACCAGCATTTCGGCGCGCTCGGCTCCCTGCCCCCAAGGCGCCAGCATTTCGCCGATCGCCGCCTCCGGGGCGCCTGAGAACAGCATCTCGCGCAGCCGCCTGGCGTGCATGCGGCCTGGTGATTCACGATGGGAGTCGGAGGGTCCAAACGGCGGCGGCAGGGTCACGGGTGGCAGTGGCGGCATACACAATGTGACGATTTTAGACCCCGGCGGGCCCGCGCCCGCGTTGGCACAGGGGGTCCCGGGGTTTACAATGTCTCTTTTGCATGGCTGGCGGCGCTCTGGGAGTGAACCATGTCGATGGCGGATCGCGACGGAAAAATCTGGATGGACGGCAAGATGATCGAATGGCGCGATGCCAAGGTCCATGTGCTGACCCATACCCTGCATTACGGCATGGGCGTGTTTGAAGGCGTACGCGCCTACAAGACGCCGGCCGGCACCGCGATCTTCCGCCTCAAGGAGCACACCCGCCGCCTGTTCAACTCGGCCAAGATCTTCCAGATGCAAATGCCGTTCGACGCGGCCACGCTGGAGGCCGCGCAACGCGAGGTGGTCAAGGCCAACCAGCTCGAGTCCTGCTACATCCGCCCGCTGGTCTGGATCGGCTCGGAAAAAATGGGCGTCTCGGCCAGGGGCAACACCATCCACGTGGCGATTGCCGCGTGGCCGTGGGGCGCCTACCTGGGCGAGGAAGGCCTGGAGCGCGGCATCCGCGTCAAGACGTCTTCCTTCACCCGCCACCATGTCAATGTATCGCTGGTGCGGGCCAAGGCCAGCGGCTATTACATCAACTCGATCCTCGCCAACCAGGAAGCCACCGGCATGGGCTACGACGAAGCCCTGCTGCTGGATACCGAAGGCTACGTCAGCGAAGGCTCGGGCGAAAACGTGTTCGTGGTGCGCGACGGTGTGATCTATACGCCTGACCTGGCCTCGTGCCTGGACGGCATCACCCGCGACGCCATCCTCACCATCGCCCGCGACCTGGGCATCGAGGTGCGCGAGAAACGCATCACGCGCGACGAGGTGTACTGCTCGGACGAAGCCTTCTTCACCGGCACCGCGGCCGAGGTCACGCCGATCCGCGAGCTCGACGACCGCGTGATCGGCGAAGGCCGCCGCGGCCCGGTGACGAGGCGCGTGCAGGACGCCTTCTTCTCCGCGGTCGGCGGCACCAATGAACAATACAGGCACTGGCTGACCGTGGTCTGACACCACCCCGGGACCCGAAAGCGCGCCAGGCAATCACGAACCGCTTAACCGTTTAACCAGTCATACTTCAGTCCATCCAACAGACTAAAGATTAAAAACGAAAGCCATCCCCGCAACACCATGACGCAAACCGCCTCCCTGATCGAAATCGGCGCGGAAGACCTTCCGCTGCACTGCCCCACCGGCAACACGCCGACCTGGAACTACCATCCGCGCGTCTTCCTCGACGTGACCGATACCGGCGAAGTGAAGTGCCCGTACTGCGGTACCGTCTACAAGCTCAAGCCCGGCACCGTGATCAAGGGTCACCACTGACACGGCCCACGCTTGACCGCACCACCCCGATGCTCCGGCCCGCCCTGCGGCGCGCTGGAGCGTCGGCGTGCGTGGCGCGCGCAGCTTGCGCCACGCCCACCCTTCCGGCAGCGCCCCATTCATGAAAAAAGCCCTCGTCATCGCCCCCAACTGGATCGGCGACGCCCTGATGGCGCAGCCGCTCTTCACCCTCATGAAAGCGCGCCATCCGCGCCTGCAGATCGACGCCCTCGCCCCTAAATGGGTGGCGCCGGTGCTGGCCCGCATGCCCGAGATCCACCAGGTCTTCCCCAGCGAGCTGGCGCACGGCAAGCTGCAGCTCTCGGCCCGCCTGATGTTCGCCCAGCAGCTCAAGAACGAAGGCTACGATGCAGCCTATGTGCTGCCGAATTCGCTCAAGTCCGCGCTGATCCCCTGGCTGGCCGCTATCCCGCTGCGCGTCGGCTATCGCGGCGAAGCCCGCTTCGGCCTGCTCAATATCCGCCACGGCAATCCGCCCCGCGACCAGCGCCCGCCCATGGTGGAGCACTACGCGCGGCTGGCGCTCAAGCCCGGCGCCCGCCTGCCGGAAAACCTGCCCGAGCCGCGCCTGCGGACCGATCCGGTGCGCATGGCCAAGACCGCCGAGCGATTCGGCATTGCGCCGCAGACGCGCCTGATCGCGTTCTGCCCGGGCGCGGAGTTCGGCCCGGCCAAGCGTTGGCCGGCCGCACATTTCGCCGAGCTGGCGCAGATGCTCAAGCGCTCGTTCCCGTATGCGCAAATGGTCACGCTGGGCTCGCCCAAGGACGCCGAGATCGCCGACGAGATCGTCAAGGCCGCGCCCTTCGTGCGCAACCTGTGCGGCCAGACCTCGCTGGACGATGCCGTCGACCTGCTAGCGATGTCGGAAGCCGCCGTGTGCAACGACTCCGGCCTGATGCACGTCACCGCGGCGCTGAACCGGCCACAGGTGGCGGTGTTCGGCTCCAGTGACCCGCGCCATACACCCCCGCTGTCGCAGGCTGCGAGTATCATGTGGCTGCAGCTCGAATGCAGTCCGTGCTTCAAGCGCGAGTGCCCGCTTGGCCACCTGCGCTGCCTGAAGGACATCGAGCCCGAAATGGTGTTTGTGGAGCTGCGCAAGCTCCTGCACCGGGCCTGAAGCGCTGACCCGCCGTTCGTGTTTATCCGGCCAACGAATCCCTGAGCCCAGTCCACCATGCCTCGTTTTGCCCGCCTGTTCGATTCCGCCGAAGACATCGTAGAAGCCTTTCGCGAGGCCATGAAGCTACGCGATGCCGACGGCGCGCTGCGCCTGTGGCTGGATGAGGACTCGGTTACCTGCGTGATGCCGGACGGCCAGCGCCTGATCGGCCATGAGCACCTGCGCCAGGCCTTTGCGCAGTTGCTGGACGTACAGCCAGTGCTGATCGACGTGATCGAGACCAGCAGCCATACCTCGATGGGCGTCGCCATCTTCGACGTGACCGAAGCCCTGCGCTTTGGCGACGACCGCGTCGAAGCCGACCTCTATGTGCACACCACCTATGTGCTGATGCAGAACCACGAGGGCTGGCGCCTGGCGCACATCCATTGCAGCCCGGCCAACGCCGCCCAGGTCGCGACCGTGAGCACGGCGCCAGGCCAGGCCCTCCACTAGGATTGGACGCGCGCGTGACGGGCCGGCCAGCCCGTCACGCCGCGCCGCTTGACCGCCTATCGCCTTGCAGGCATGAGCCAGCTTCCGCCTTCGCACCACCGGCCCGCGCCGGACGACCTCTGCGCCACCGACCCGTTCGGCGGCGGCCGCCGCATGCCCTGGTGGCTCGCCGGCGGCCACGCGCAAACTATCATTCCGGCGCGCTTCACGCAGCGCCCGCCGCGCGTGGCCTTCAAGCGCGAGCGCTGGACCGCCCCGGACGATGACTTCGTCGACCTGGACTGGACCACGCACCCGGTCACGCCCGATACCCCGCTGCTGGTGATGTTCCATGGCCTGGAGGGCGACTCCGGCAGCCACTACGCGCAGGCCATGATGCATGCGCTGGCGGCGCGCGGCTGGCAGGGCGTGATCCCGCACTTTCGTGGCTGCTCGGGCGAGCTGAACCTGGCGCCGCGCTTCTATCACTCGGGCGATGCCGAGGAACTCCACTGGATCCTGGAGCGGCTGCACCGGCAGTATTGCGGCCACGGGCGCAAGCTGCTGGTGGTGGGCATTTCGCTCGGCGGCAATGCCCTGCTGCGCTTGCTGGGCGAACAAGGCAGCGCCGCGGGGCATATCAGCGCGGCAGCATCGGTCTCGGCGCCGCTGGACCTGGCCGGTGGCGGCGCGGCGCTGTCGCAAGGCTTCAACATGCTGTACACGCGCATGTTCCTGCAAACCCTGAAACGCAAGTCGCTGGCCAAGCTGAGCCAATATCCCCGGCTGTTCGACCGCGAGGCCATGCTCGCCAGCCGTGACCTGTACGCCTTCGACAATATCGTGACGGCGCCGCTGCATGGCTTTCGCGATACCGATGACTACTGGGCGCGCGCGTCCAGCAAGCCGGTGCTCGGCGAAATCAAAGTGCCCACGCTGGTGCTCAACGCGCGCAACGATCCCTTCCTGCCGGCGCGCCACCTGCCGGGTCCCGCTGATGTCAGCCCGCAGGTCTGGCTGGAGCAGCCCGAGCACGGTGGTCACGTCGGTTTCATGACACCGCGCGAAGATGGGCTGCGCGCGCTGCCGGTGCTGCCCTTTGCTGGGCATATCGAGTGGCTGCCAGCGCGCATCCTGCGGTTTTTCGACGCCGTGGCTTAGCGCTGTGGATTGGCGCCGTGGAATTGTTTCGGGCCGCACCCGCGGCTCAGCGTCACCAGAACGAATGCGAGCAGGATGCCCGGACACGGGGGGTCCCGCAAGGAGGCACCGAAAATGGATGAGACAGTCAAGCAAGCCATGGCCCGCTGGCCCAACGTACCCAACTGCTACGGCTGGCTGGCGCTGGACCGGCGCGGGCAATGGCGCCTGCGCAACGAGTACGCCCAGCAACACGGCCTGTCCGGCGACCCGATCCGCCACGAGGCGCTGATCGCCTTTATCGAGCGCAACTACCAGCGCGACGAGCGCGGTGGCTGGTATTTCCAGAACGGCCCGCAGCGCGTGTTCGTGTCGCTGGCCTATGCGCCGTGGATCGTGCGGCTGCACCAGGGCAAGCTGCGCACCACCTCGCAGCGCGCCTTCACGCTGCACGGCTGCCATGCGGACGAGCACGGCAATGTAGTGCTGGTGGGCACGGTGGAGGGTGAAAGCGCTGGCGGCCCGCAAGCCGCGCTGCTGCACGACCACGACCTGGATGGCTTTAGCAGCGCCTGCACCTGGCACGGCGAGGCCTGCGGCGGCAATCTCGGCGTGTTTCATTTCAACGGCGCCGACGTGCAGATCGAGCCGATCGCCGAGGACGAAGTGCCGGCGCGCTACGCCTTTGTGCGCCAGCCGCAACCGCCTGCGGGAGAACAGGCGGCCTGAGCAGACGGCCTGAGCAGGCGGCCTGAGCCTGGGCGTCAGTTAGGCATGCCCTTGTTGTCCTGCTTTTCCTCGCGGTACTGGCGCTCCAGCTGGTGCAGCCGCGCATCGACTTCCGACAGCGTGTAGAAATCGCCGTCGCCCGCCTTGCGTGCGATCTGCAACTGCTCGATGGCGGCCTGGTAGGCACCATCCACGGCGTATTTCTCCGCCAGCGCCTGGTGCTGCTGCACGCGCCGGCCCTGCGCGGCATAGGCCCGCGCCAGCATGTCCCACCACTCGGAGCGGGCGATTTCCTCGCGCGTGCGCTCGCGCAGGAAGGTCACCGCCTGGTCCGTGCGGCCTGCGCCAAGCAAGGTCGCGGCATAGCTCAACGCCACCGCGTGCGACAACGGGAACGCTCTCATCGACGCCACCACCTGGTTCAGCGCGTCCTGCTGCCGGCCCTGGGCACGCGCCAGCTCGATCGCCATCACATCCAGCATGGGGCTGCCCGAGGTAGCGCCCGGGATCGTGCCGTACAAGCGGCGGGCTTCGGCCAGCGACTGCTCAGCCGCGGCATTGCGGCCCAGCCGCTGCTCGGCAAACGCGATGCCGTAGTGGAGCGCAGGCAGGCGCGCCGGCGAGGCCGACGCCAGTTGCGTCTGCAGCGCCGCGCGCGCGTTCTGCAGATCGCCAGGCGAGGTTTCCTGCAGGATGCGGGCGCGCATCCGCGCGAACTCATACTCCGGCGTGCTCGCCACGTGGCGCACCGCCACATGGCTCACGCGGTCCTGCATGTCGGCGATGCGCTCCGAGGTGAGCGGGTGGGTGCGCACGTACGACGGCACCGAGCTTTCCGAAATCCCCATCACGCGCTGCAGCCGCTTGAAGAAGTCGGGCATGCCCTGCGGGTCAAACCCGGCAGCGGTCATGATCTGGAAGCCGACCCGGTCGGCCTCGCGCTCGGCGCCGCGCGAGAAGGACAGCTGGTTGGACACCGCCGCCGCCTGCCCGCCCATGGCCAGCGCCGCAGCCGCGTCCCCGCTCTTGGTGGCGGCCAGCCCGGCCAGCACCATCGAGGCCAGCGCGATCCACATCGACTGGTCCTGCGTGGTGATGCCGCGCGCGATATGCCGCTGCATCACGTGGCCGATTTCGTGGCCCAGCACCGAGGCCAGCTCGGACTCGGTGTCGGACTGCACCAGCAGGCCGGTGTGCACGCCGATATACCCGCCGGGCAGCGCAAAGGCGTTGATGGTGCGGTCGCGCACCGCGAACAGCTCAAACCCCGTGGCAAAGGTGCCAGCGCCGGTGGAGCCGGAGATGTTCTGCCGGCGCGCCGCCTGCACCAGGCGATAGCCAAGCGCGTTCAGGTAATCGGCCAGCAGCGGATCGGACACGTAGTCCGGGTCGCGCCGGATGTCGCGCATGATGCGGTCGCCCAGGCGCCGCTCCATGTCGGGCGTGAGCGACGCGGTGGACGGATCGCCCAGGTCGGGCAGCTGCACGCCGGAGGTCTCCACCACGGTGTTGTTGCTGCGCAGGCCAAAATCGGACTTCTGCCCCGCCTTCACGCTGCGGTTCAGGTTGTCGTAGACCTGGTCGCTGCCGTCGCGGTTATCGCTCCCCGCTGCGGCGGCGGCCGCTGCGGTACGCGTGGAGTCGTTGAGCAACGGGCGCTGCTGGGGCCAGGCGGGCAGCGCGATGGTCAGCGCCACCAGCGCCGCCAGCGAACGGCGGGCAAGGCCCACGGGCGTCCTTGAAGGCATGAGGCGCGCCTGGCGGACAGGCGAGGAGAGCGCTCCGGCGAGCGTTTGGTTCGTGCGCATGTTGCTATGATAGCGGCCTCCGGAAGCCATTCCCATCGGGCGTCGCCCGGTCTTGCCACGCCCTGCCCCGGCATGCGCGGCAAACGCATCCGTCACGCATTCATTGCCCCGCATCCGCCAGGTCCACGCCATGAGCCAGCTCACCCATTTCGATTCCGCCGGACAAGCCCATATGGTCGACGTCGGCGCCAAGGCGCACAGCCACCGCGTGGCCGTCGCCACCGGCACCATCACCATGCTGCCCGCCACCTTTGCGCTGGTGCGCGACGGCACAGCCAAGAAGGGCGACGTGCTAGGCATTGCACGCGTGGCCGCCATCATGGCCACCAAGCGCACCGCTGACCTGATCCCGCTCTGCCACCCGATCTCGCTCACCAAGGTGGCGGTGGACTACGCCATGGACGAGGCCAGCGCCACCATCCGCTGCACCGTGCGCACCGAGACCCACGGCCAGACCGGCGTGGAAATGGAAGCGCTGACCGGCGTGCAGGTGGCGCTGCTGACCATCTACGACATGTGCAAGGCAGTGGACCGCGGCATGGTGATGGGCAACGTGAAGCTGCTGGAGAAGCATGGCGGGAAGTCGGGGGATTGGGTGGCGGGCACCTGAGCAGGCTGCCCGGCACCCGCCGCATGTGCCTGATCCGCATCCCCGGTGCGAGCCGCCTTTCTTACCAATCCTGACACAGTCCCGCGCCGGCGCCGCTTCCGCTGTAACAAGCGTAACGCCGCATTTCGCCAGAGGGCGGCGCGTCGCGGCTTGCGGCAAATTGGTATTCAATGCAGTTAGGGGGCGCAAACTGCGCTGCCAGCGGAACCACGTTTCGCGTCGATCCAAGGTGGGCAACATGAACGGGCGTAGGGTTGGCCAGCTTTTGCTGGTGTTGGCGGCGCTGGGCGCGAGCGGTACCGCGCTGGCGGGAAGAGGTGGCGGTGGAGGCTGGCACGGTGGTGGCGGATGGCACGGCGGCGGCGGCTGGCATGGCGGCTGGCACGGCGGCGTAGGCGTCTATATCGGCCCCGGGTTCGGCTACGGCTATGGCTGGGGCTACCCCTACCCGTACTACTACCCGCCCGGCTACGCCTATGGCCCCGCGGTCGTCGGGGTACCTGCATCGCCGCCGCAGTACATCGAGCAGGGCGAGGACGGCGCGATGGACATGGACAGCGGCGGTGTCGCGGCACCCGCGCCCCAGCAGCAGGCGTTTTGGTATCGCTGCGCCCGGCCGGATGGCTACTACCCGTACATCAAGGCTTGTCCCGGCGGCTGGCATAAGGTGCCGGCACAGCCACCCGCCTAGCGCCTGCTGCTTGCCTGATGCCTGACAGGCAAATGCCCGAAGCGCTCACGGCGCGGCGCGCCGACGCGCGCGGACCATAATCGATGACCGAAGTACCGAGGTGCCGAGATGAAAGTCCTTAACCACTTCAACCGCCCCAGCCTGCCAATCCTGCTGAGCCTTCCGCTCGCGGCGATGGTGCTGGCCGGGTGCGCGGTGATGCCCAGCGGCCCAAGCGTGATGGTGCTGCCGGGCACCGGCAAGAACTTCGACCAGTTCCGGGCCGACGACAACAACTGCCGCCAGTTCGCCTTTGGACAGGTGGGTGGCGTCACCGCCAACCAGGCGGCCGCCAATAGCGCGGTAGGCAGCGCCGTGGTGGGCACCGCGCTGGGCGCGGCGGCCGGCGCGGCCTTCAATGGCGGCACGGGCGCGGCGGTGGGCGCGGGTGTCGGCCTGCTTACCGGCGCGGCGGTAGGGGCAGGCAACGCCCAATATGCCGGCTATGGCAGCCAGCGCCAGTACGACGCTGCGTATGTGCAATGCATGTACGCAAGCGGCAACCGGGTGCCGGTCTACGGGCGCATGGCCTCGGCCCCGCGTCCGGCTGCTGCGCCAACGTATTACTATCCGCCTCCGCCGCCCCCGGGCTACGCCCCGCAATAAGCTGGCGCGGCGCAGCTTAGGAAGGCTCACCCCGGTTTGCGTTTAGCGCGCAGCTGCACCCAGTCGCAGAAATCCCGCGGCCGCGCCGCCGCGTCGACTTCGGCGCAGGCGCGGGCAAGTTCCGCGAACTGGTTAGCCTCATCCCCCGCAAAGTAAAAGCGCAGGCGCTCCAGCCACGCCCGGGCCTGCACCGGGTCGCCGGTCAGCGCCATCAGCCAGGCGGTGCGCGAGATCAGCGTCGGGGTCGGCAACAGGTGCACCGCGGCGATATGGGCGCCAAGCAACTGCGCGGCGTTCTCCGGCGTGATCCTGGCCTCCTCGATCGCGTCCGACGCGGCAGCCTGCCGGAACCAGAAGTTCGGCATCGGCAATGCGGCCCGGCGCTCGGCACGGGCGTACTCGCGCGCCTCCGCACGGCGGTAGTCCTGCCACATGGTCGTCAGGATGGCTGCCGCCACGCCGGCGAATGCCAGGCCCGCCAGCACGGCAAACCCGCGCGGCACGCGCAGGCGGCCGAACCCCGATGGCTCCAGCCAGCCCAGCATGAAGCAGAACGGCAACACAAAATACAAGTAGTGCAGCGGGTACTCCAGCATCGAATGCGCGCATAGCATCGCCAGCCAGGTCAGCACCAGCCCCGTCTGCGCGCGCTCGCGCGCATCCCCGCGCCACAAGCGCTGGCGCGCCACGCGCCATAGCCACGCCAGCAGGCTCAGGAACACGCCCGCCGCGCCGATCACGCCCATCTTGGCCAGCATATCCAGCACGGCATTGTGCGCATGCAGCGACATCTCGACTTTCACGCCCACCTGCGCGAGCTGCTGGAACTGCGCCCAGCCATACTCACCCCATCCCACCCCAAGCCATGGGTGGGCGCGGAACATCGCCCACGCGTGCGTCCACATCGCGGCGCGCCACGAGAGCTGATCGCCCCCCTGCATCTGCGCCACGGTATCGAAGAGGCGCCAGTCCATCGCCTGTCCAGCGCTCTTGATCGCCGGCTGCAAGACCAGCAGCAAAACCACCATGGCCACCGCGGCAAACGCCAGCCCGGCGGGACGCCGCATGGGGTTGCGCCCGGCGTGGCCGGCGCGCTGCATGCTGCCTGCGAACCCGCCCGGGTCGCCCGGACCGCCAAACGCCGCCCCGCCCCGCGCCATCCAGGCAGCCACCAGCGCATAAACCGCGGCCAGCCCCACATGCAACACACCCGTGCGCGAGCCGGACAGCACGATCCCGCTCACCAACAGCACCGCCGCCGCCAGCCAGGCCGGCACCCGCAACCACCCGCGCGCCGCCAGCCAGACAGCCGCCGCCAGCGCGATACCTTGCACCGTAGCCTGGTGGTTCGGCTGGTTCAGGTTGCCCCACAGACGGCGGTTATCGTCGTAAAAGTAAGTGGACACCATCCCCAGCGTGTCCGGCTCCAGGCCAAACACCTGCACCCATTGCGCCAGCGTGCCCAGCAACCCGGCCACCAGCCAGGCGATGGCCAGCACATCCACCATCGCCTGCCGCTCCACGGACGACGCGGCACGGCCCTGGCGCCAGGCAGCCCACATCACCGCGGCGCCCAGCGCCAGCGAGAGCTCAGTCAGCAACCGGCTGCCCGACACATCGGCCATGCCGGTCAGCGTTTGCGTGATGCCCGTGGCAATCAGCCAGAGGGGAAAGAGAATGATCCAGGGGAACTGGGCGGCAGCCGCCTGGTAGGCCGTGCCCCTGCCTTGCCGCTGCACCGAGGCGCCTAGCACGATGACGGCGAGCGCAAACAGCAATGCCGAAGTCCATTCGCCATAGAAGGTGGCGAGGGGGAGCGTGTGCCGGGAGACCAGCAGCGGTAGCGTGACCGCTACGGCGAGGAAGCTGAGAGGGATGGCTGACCGGGAGGGCAGCATGTGGGGTGCCTTGTTATGCCTTGTGGGCAGAAGGCGGATGATAGCTTGGGGAGTGGGAAAAAAAAAAGCGCCCGAAGGCGCTTTCGTGTAGGGCAGTGTTAAATTTAGACGCCAGTCTTAGACTTGCTGCAAACAGTCGCGCCCGTGTCAGTAGCAGGCCACGCGATTACGTTTGAGTTAGTGAGATCCGGAGTATAAGTGACTTCACAGCCAGCCAAGGCTGCCTTACCTGTCATCACAATTGCGCCAGTTCCCGCCGTGATAGACACGGTAGCGTTCGTAGGAGCCGGAAGTGCTGCGTAGCCAGTTGCAGCCGTCAGAAGTGCAAGAGTGTCGCACTTAGCCGCAATCACACCGCTGTTTGTTTGACTGCATTCAGCGATCGCCTGCTTCAGAGGCTGCACGTTTGTGTACACTTCCGTCCACTTGCTACGCGTCACGTAGTCTTGATATTGGGGAATAGCAATCGCCGCCAAGATACCGATAATAGCAACCACGATCATCAGTTCGATCAGCGTGAAGCCCTTCTGAGCTCGGCGGCCCAGTTTTTTCATTTGTTGAACCCGTTGTTGCATGATTGACCCCTCGAAGGAATTTTGGATACAAATCGAAACATCTTGTTTCATGTGATGCTGTACGTTCTTAGCACTTAGCGTGCCAGCGCCGCCAAGTCTTGATGTCTCGTCGGCGAGTGACAATTTTCGCCACTTCAGGCCCTTCCGGGTGTTGATCCCGCGCAAATTTTGTCACTAAGTATGACGCGGCGGGTCAGTAAGCCTACGTTTTGGCTTAAGTCAGTCTGAAACCGCACTGAAATCACCGCCGAATCCGCTAAGTGGCCTGCGCTACGGCCCAAAAACAAAACGGGCGGCTCCCGGGCCACCCGTCTGTCCGGCAGTGCCCCAACGAACGGGGCACCACCTCATCTACAAACCCGTCCCAGGACGGGTCACAGCCCATCAGGCCGTCTGTGGCGCTCGCCTGCTCAGCAGCTTGCCAACCACCACCACCAGCGCGGCGCCGATCACGCCGAACACCAGGTGAGCATGCGGCACGTGCATCTCGAACCACGCGGCGTCCACCGGGTCGCTGACCAGCATTTCACCGGCCAGGTAGCCCAGCAGCGCGGCGCCCAGCACGATGATGATGGGGAAGCGGTCCATGACCTTGAGCAAGATGGTGCTGCCGAACACGATCAGGGGGATCGACAGGCCCAGGCCCAGGATCAGCAGCATCAGCTGGCTGCCTTCCGGCCCCTTCTGCGCTGCGGCGGCCACGGCCACCACGTTGTCGAGCGACATCACCAGGTCGGCGATCAGGATGGTGCGGATCGCGGCCCAGATGTTGTCCTTGGCCGAGTGGCCTTCTTCGTCGTCATCGCCGGTGAGCAGTTGCACGCCGATGTAGACCAGCAGGATGGCGCCGACGATCTTCAGGTACGGCAGGCTCAGCAGCTTGACCGCGGCTACCGTGAGCACCACCCGCATGATGATGGCGGCGGCGCTGCCCCAGAAGATGGCCTTCTTCTGCTGGGCGGGCGGGAGGTTGCGGGAGGCCAGCGCGATCACCACGGCGTTGTCGCCGGATAGCACGATGTTGGTCAGGATGATGGATCCCAACGCAATCCAGAAAGCGGTGGAGGACAGCAGTTCCACGGTAAAGCTCCTCGAGTTTCTTAAATTATGATTCGAACGCCACATTGCATCACCAACAACTGTGCCGCATGCGGAATTTCGGATGTCTGAGTCTTCAGACATGAAGATTTACCGTATCAAGCTTTCGATTCGGTTTCAATCGGCATGTCGCGCACCTTGGGAGATACCCTAGGTAACGGTACTCCAGAATGACATGCCCCCGCACGGAGGCGGGGGCATGGAGAGCCGGTGTGCGGTCGCAGTCACGCGAGCGCTCCGGCTCCGGCAAGCTTTCCCGCCCGGAGGCGGGAGGCTGCAGATCGGTATTTACAGGATCGACTTGAGCAGGCGAGCCATTTCCGACGGGTTCTTGGTGACCTTGATACCGCAGGCTTCCATGATTTCCAGCTTGGCTTGCGCCGTGTCGGCACCGCCCGAGATCAGCGCGCCGGCGTGGCCCATGCGCTTGCCCGGAGGCGCGGTCACGCCAGCGATGAAGCCAACCACCGGCTTCTTCATGTTTTCCTTGATCCAGTAAGCCGCGTTGGCTTCGTCCGGACCACCGATTTCGCCGATCATGACCACGGCGTCCGTTTCGGGATCGTCGTTGAACATCTTCATGATGTCGATGTGCTTCAGGCCGTTGATGGGGTCGCCACCAATGCCGACTGCCGACGACTGGCCCATGCCCAGCGCGGTCAGCTGACCGACTGCTTCATAGGTCAGCGTGCCCGAGCGCGACACCACGCCGATGCGGCCCTTGCGGTGGATGTGGCCCGGCATGATGCCGATCTTGATCTCGTCAGGCGTGATCAGGCCCGGGCAGTTCGGTCCCAGCAACAGGGTCTTCTTGTTGCCCTTGGCCATCTTGTCCTTGAGCTCCATCATGTCGCGCACGGGGATGCCTTCGGTGATGCAGACCACCAGGTCCAGGTCAGCGTCAACGGCTTCCCAGATGGCGGCAGCGGCGCCTGCGGGCGGCACGTAGATCACGGACACGGTGGCGCCGGTCGATGCCTTGGCATCCTTGACGCTTGCGTAGATGGGAATGCCTTCGAAGTCTTCGCCCGCTTTCTTCGGGTTCACGCCGGCAACGAAGCAGTTCTTGCCGTTGGCATAGTCGCGGCAGCCACGGGTGTGGAACTGGCCGGTCTTGCCGGTGATGCCCTGGGTGATGACCTTGGTGTCTTTATTAATCAGAATCGACATGCTGTAATCCTTTGCTTGGCTCAAAGCAGCGCGCGAAGGCCTGGCCCCGGCGCGCTGCTGGCGTTCGTGTTCGCGTCTGGCTTACTTGCCCGCGGCAGCAGCCACGACCTTCTGGGCAGCTTCTTCCATGGTATCGGCGGCGATGATGGGCAGGCCCGAGTCGGCCAGCATCTTCTTGCCGATCTCTTCGTTGGTGCCCTTCATGCGCACGACCAGCGGCACGGACAGCGACACGGCCTTGGATGCAGCGATCACGCCTTCGGCGATCACGTCGCAACGCATGATGCCGCCGAAGATGTTGACCAGGATGGCCTTCAGGTTCGGGTTCTTCAGCATCAGCTTGAAGGCTTCGGTCACCTTCTCGGTGGTGGCACCGCCGCCCACGTCCAGGAAGTTGGCCGGCTCGCCGCCGAACAGCTTGATGGTGTCCATGGTGGCCATGGCCAGGCCAGCGCCGTTCACCAGGCAGCCGATGTTGCCGTCCAGCGAGATGTAGGCCAGGTCGAACTTCGAGGCTTCGATTTCAGCCGGATCTTCTTCGTCCAGGTCGCGGTAAGCGACGATTTCCGGGTGGCGGAACAGGGCGTTGGAGTCGAAGTTGAACTTGGCGTCGAGCGCGATCACCTTGCCGTCGCCGGTCAGGATCAGCGGGTTGATTTCAGCCAGCGAGGCGTCGGTGTCCCAGAATGCCTTGTACAGGCCTTGCAGGGCTTGGCGGGCTTGCGCCACGCTTGCGTCGGGCACGCCGATCTTGCGGGCGATGTCGTCAGCGTCCGCGTCGAGCAGGCCGGCCGACGGATCGATGATCAGCGTGTGGATCTTTTCCGGGCTGTGGGCAGCGACTTCTTCGATGTCCATGCCGCCTTCGCTGGAGGCCATCAGGGCGACCTTTTGCGAAACGCGGTCAACCACCAGGCTGACGTACAGTTCCTTCTTGATGTCAGCGCCTTCTTCGATCAGCAGGCGGTTGACCTTCTTGCCTTCCGGGCCGGTCTGGTGCGTGACCAGGGTCATGCCGAGGATGTTGGTGGCGTAGGTCTTGACCTCGTCGATGCTCTTGGCCACCTTCACGCCGCCGCCCTTGCCGCGGCCGCCCGCGTGGATCTGCGCCTTGACGACCCATACCGGGCCGCCCAGTTGTTCAGCAGCCTTCAGGGCCTCTTCGACCGAGAACGCGGGGATGCCGCGCGGAACCGGCACATTGTATTTGCGCAGGATTTCCTTGCCTTGGTACTCATGGATATTCATGCGTGTTTCCTTTCGGGTAGGCGTAAAAGTGTGGAGATGGAATCTCGGCGGACTGCAGGCCGGCCTGGCTTAGCCAGAAGTGCCGGTTGACCTGCGCGACATGGCGCCGCCGGCGGGGGCGGCGAGCGCCTCCGCTGGCTGCGCCGCCGGGGTCGGTGACCCTTCGGTCTTGATCCTCGGTTTTGGCTGGTGACCATACCAGCGGGGGTAAAACTGGCGTACGACCTCGCCTTCGAAATGCAGGGCATGGCAGCCGTGCAACTGGTAAGGCGGTTCGGTACTGGTGTCTTCGGCACCGCCGTCGCGAATGTTGAACACATCGCCGGCGAATGCCTGGATCGCGGTGGTCGGCAACACGCCGGCCAGCTCGGTCAAATGCGTGCATCCGGCCACGCCCGACAGGCGCTCTTTCACCGACTTGCGGAAACCCTTCATCAGGTTCAGGCCGATCAGCTTGCGGTAGGCCGGGCCGATGGTGTCGCACTGGCCGGGATAAGGCACCCAGTCGGAACAGGCATCGGCGTCCACGACGTTCATGCGCAGGTCAATGGTGACGCGCAG
This sequence comes from Cupriavidus sp. GW821-FHT02F09, assembly GCF_059421605.1. Taxonomy (NCBI): domain Bacteria; kingdom Pseudomonadati; phylum Pseudomonadota; class Betaproteobacteria; order Burkholderiales; family Burkholderiaceae; genus Cupriavidus; species Cupriavidus sp. GW821-FHT02F09. The sequence continues at coordinate 50,556 of NZ_JBWKVH010000033.1, read as the reverse complement.
CCACAAATCGTGCAGCGGCTCACCCACCGGGCGCACACCGCCGCCGGCCAGCGGAATCTCGCGCGGCTTGGTGTCAGTCAGGCGCGCTTCGATGTCCCATAGGCCGTCGTCCCTAAGATAAGCCTCCGCCGTGATGGCACGACGGTGACGCAGGGCGCGATTGACGGGCGGGGAAAGCGGCATAACACCAGGCAGGAGCGGGAGAAATGGACGGCTGGGCCGGAAAACCGCAGGATTTTAACATGCCGGACAACGTTGGCCGGGAACAAACTGCGCGCGGCGCTGTTGCCGGGGATTGTCGAGCGACGGGCAAGCCCCGCGCATGCGGAAAAATCACGGCATTGCGGCGGAAACGGCCTAAGGCACAAGGCATGGGCAAGGCGTGAGCAAGGCGCGAAGATTCGGAATACGCCTACTCGCAAAGCAGGTATGCGCCCGAAACCGGTGCAGGACATGGCAGTAACATCACCGCGACATCACTGCGACATCACTTGAACTTGAGGCTGCCACGTCGGCGGACGTCAATCACTGCCATCCAGCCACTCATCCGCCCCTTTTATCACCTGGCTCACCACCGAGCGGGAAAAGCCGCGGGCGACCATAAAGCGGATCTGCTTGGCCTTGTCTTCCGGCGTGGCGGGCGGCGTGCCGAAGCGCTTTTGCCAGACCGCGCGGCCGCGCTCCAGCTCCGACCCGCGCAGGCGATCCTGCAGGTCGGCGAGCTGATCGCCGCCGAGCTGATGGGTGCGGGCTTCCTGCATCACGCGGGCGGCGCCATAGCGGGCCGCGCGCCGGTGCACCAGGCTGTCGACAAAGCGCGCGTTGGATAGCCAGTTCTCGCGCTCCAGCGCATCCAGCAATTGCTCGAGTGCCTCGGGAGACTCGGCATGCGGGGCCAGCTTGCGCGCCAGCTCCGCCCGGCTGTGCTCGCGCCGCGACAGGTAGCCGACGGCGCGGGCTTTCAGGGAGAGAGGAGGACGGGTAGCCATGGGGAAGGCGCGCTTGAACACCGCGCATTATCAATGCGTACTATCAATGCGCTTTATCAATGCGTTATATGGATGCGCTTTGAAAATGCAAACCGGGGCGGCGCGCGTCGCTGCGCGTGCCGCCCCGGGATGGGGATCGCGGCCGGGAATGCCCCGGCCAGCGAAGCTCAGTCTTCGGCGGTGGCCACGGCGCCGGCGGTGGCCGGCGTGCCGTTCATCAGGACCACGCCCAGCGACTCGCGCACCTTGTTCTCGATCTCGTCGGCGATGTCCGGATTTTCGCGCAGGTATTCACGCGCGTTGTCCTTGCCCTGGCCGATCTTCTCGCCCTTGTAGCTGTACCACGCGCCCGACTTCTCGACGACCTTGGCGTCCACGCCGAGGTCGATGATTTCGCCCTGGCGCGAGATGCCCTGGCCGTAGAGGATGTCGAAGAAGGCTTCGCGGAACGGCGGCGATACCTTGTTCTTGACCACCTTGACCTTGGTTTCGTTGCCGATCACCTCATCGCCCTTCTTGATCGAGCCGATGCGGCGGATGTCCAGGCGCACCGAGGCGTAGAACTTCAGCGCATTGCCGCCGGTGGTGGTTTCGGGCGAGCCGAACATCACGCCGATCTTCATGCGGATCTGGTTGATGAAGATCACCAGGCAGTTGGTGCGCTTGATGGTGCCGGTCAGCTTGCGCAGTGCCTGGCTCATCAGGCGGGCCTGCAGGCCCGGCAGCGAATCGCCCATCTCGCCTTCGATTTCGGCCTTGGGCACCAGGGCCGCCACCGAGTCGATCACGATCAGGTCGACCGAGCCCGAGCGCACCAGCGCGTCGGTGATTTCCAGTGCCTGCTCGCCGGTGTCGGGCTGGGAGATCAGCAGGTCGCCGACAGACACGCCGAGCTTGCCGGCATAGTTGACGTCGAGCGCGTGCTCGGCATCGATAAAGGCGCAGGTGCCGCCCAGTTTTTGCATCTCGGCCACGACCTGCAGCGTCAGCGTGGTCTTGCCCGAGGATTCCGGACCGTAGATTTCCACCACGCGGCCGCGCGGCAGCCCGCCGACGCCCAGCGCGATGTCCAGGCCCAGCGAGCCGGTGGACACGACCTGGATATCCTGGTCGATGTCGGCTTCGCCCAGTTTCATGATCGAGCCCTTGCCGAACTGCTTCTCGATCTGGGCCAGCGCGGCCGCCAGCGCCTTCTGCTTTTCGGCGCTTACGCCAGCACCCGCCTTCTTGCCGTCATCCATGGTCGTCCTTCCGTCAATGGTGTATAAATAGGCCGCATGTGGCGCGCTGCCTGCTTTTGCGGGTAACCGCCCGACCCGCGCCGCGCTGCGAACTCCTGATGACAATGAACCTGACAGCAGGGGCAAACATTGGGCAAACGCCGGTAATACGTTCGTTACTAAATTCAGTACGATCCGGCCCGCTCACTGCGCGACCGGATCAAGCGAGTACTGTATAAAAAAACAGTATGCTTGGCAAGTCCCGCACGCGTCATTTGATGTAAAGCGACGACTAAGCCGGGCCAGGGTGGAGACAACCATGCGTATTCTGATCGCCGAAGATGACGATGTGCTGGCAGACGGCCTGACGCGCTCATTACGTCACTCCGGCTATGCCGTCGACCATGTCGCCAGTGGGGTTGAAGCCGACTCGGCGCTCTCGACCCAGACCTTCGACCTCCTGATCCTCGATCTCGGCCTGCCCCGCATGCCCGGGCTGGAAGTGCTCAAGCGCCTGCGCACGCGCGGCGCCATGCTGCCGGTACTGATCCTGACCGCGGCCGACGGCGTCGATGAGCGCGTCAAGGGCCTGGACCTGGGCGCCGATGACTACATGGCCAAGCCCTTCGCCCTGTCCGAGCTGGAAGCCCGCGTGCGCGCGCTGGTGCGGCGCGGCGCCGGCGGCGGCGCCACGCTCACGCACCACGGCCCGCTGGCCTTCGACCAGGTTGGCCGCATCGCTTACCTGAACGAGCAGATGCTGGATCTCTCCGCGCGCGAAGTCGGGCTGTTGGAGATCCTGCTCACCCGCACCGGGCGGCTGGTATCGAAGGAGCAGTTGGTCGACCACCTGTGCGAATGGGGCGAAGAGGTCAGCAACAATGCCATCGAAGTCTACGTGCACCGGCTGCGCAAGAAGATCGAGGTGGGCGGGATCCGCATTGCCACGGTACGCGGGCTGGGCTACTGCCTGGAGAAATTCCAGGCAGCCGTGGCGCACGACTAGAAAGCGCCATTAAAATCAAAATCAGGATCGGCATCAGCGCCGTTTCCCTTTGACGGCATGCCGGCGACACCGCCAAGACCTGCCCGACCACCTCCTCCCCATGAGCCTGCTGCGACTGCCCCGGCGGCGCGCGCGGGCCGCACGGCCCGCGCGCACGCCCTCCCCGCCCGATCAGATCGTCAGCGACGAAACGCTGGCCGACGCCCTGCCGCACCTTGAAGACAGCGCGGGCCATCCGTCGCCGCGTTCGCTGTTCGGTGAAATCCTGGACTGGATGCTGGCACCGCTGCTGCTGCTGTGGCCGATGAGCATTGCCGTGACCTACCTGGTGGCAAAGTCCATTGCCAACGGGCCCTTCGACCGCTCGCTGGAGGCCAGCGCCATCGTGCTGTCGCAGCAGGTGCGCGAGGTCAACGGGCGCGTCACGCTGCAGTTGCCACTGTCCGCGCGCGAAATCCTGCGCGCCGATGAAACCGACAACATCTACTACCAGGTGGTGGGCACGCACGGCGAGTTCGTCGCCGGGGACAACGACATGCCGCTGCCCGGCGAGGACGATCGCGGCCACGCCGGGCTGGTCTCGCTGCGCGACGACCGCATCGCGGGCAACGACGTGCGCGTGGCCTACACCTACGTCGACCTGAAGCAGGCGGGCGACGCGCAGCCGGTGCTGGTGCAGGTTGGCGAGACGCTCGACAAGCGCGCGCGGCTGGCCAATGAAATCATCAAGGGCGTGATCCTGCCGCAGTTCGTGATCCTGCCGCTGGCGGTGGTGCTGGTGTGGTTCGGCCTCACGCGCGGGCTGGCCCCGCTGACTTCGATCCAGCAGCGCATCCGCGCACGCAACCCCGGCGACACCAGCCCCATCGACGAGCGCGCCGCGCCGCAGGAAATCACGCCGCTGGTGGCCTCGTTCAACGACCTGCTGGCGCGGCTCGACGTTTCCGTGCAGACGCAGAAGCGCTTTATCGCCGATGCCGCCCACCAGATGAAGACGCCGCTGGCCGGGCTGCGCATGCAGGCGGAACTGGCGCAGCGCGAGCAATCGCCCGAGGAGCTGCGCAAGTCGCTGGCGCAGATCGCCGGCAGCTCGGAGCGCGCGGCCCACCTGGTGACGCAGTTGCTGTCGCTGGCGCGCATGGAGAACCTGGCCGGCGCCGGCAGCATGGCGCCGCTGGACCTGGCCGCGCTCGCGCGCGAGGTGGTCAAGGACTGGCTGCCGCAGGCGTGGGCGCGCCGCATCGACCTCGGTGTGGATGCCGACGACCACCCGGTGATGGTGCAAGGCAATCGCCTGATGCTTACCGAGATGCTCAACAACCTGATCGACAACGCCATCCGCTACACGCCGGCCGATGGCCGCGCTACCGTGCGCGTCAGCGCGGATGCGTTCGAGCCCTTCGCGTACCTCGAAGTGGAAGACACTGGCCCCGGCATCCCGGTGGCCGAACGCGAGCGCGTGATGGAACGGTTCTACCGCGTGCTCGGCACCAAGACCCAGGGCAGCGGCCTGGGCCTGGCCATCGTGCGCGAGATCGTGCAGCAGCATGGCGGCGATGTCAGCATCCTCGACCACGTCTACCAGACGGAGCCGCGCCTGGCCGGCGCGTGCTTTCGCATCACGCTGCGCCGGCCATCCCCCCTGGAGCCTGCATGACCAACCCCGACCACGCGCGCGGCGGGCGCGACCAGGCCGATCAGTCCGAGCGCCGCGCGTGGCATCGCAACCTGCGCTGGATTGCCGCGTTGCTGTCGATCTGGTTCGTCGTCACCTTCGTGGTCGCCTGGTATGCCCGCGAGCTGCGCTTCAATTTCTTCGGCTGGCCCTTCTCGTTCTGGGTTGGTGCGCAGGGTGCGCTGATCGTCTACGTCCTGATGGCGGCAATCTATGCCTGGCGCATGAACCGCGATGAGAGCGATGACACCGGCGGGCTGCCCGTGCCTGCCCGCCAACATGACGATGCTGCATAGCAAGAAGCCCGGCCCTGCCGCTCGAAGCTGATTTTCGCAAGCCCTTCAGAGACCCTTCGCACCGCAGCGCAGCACCACCAAGCCAGCTTTTTGCCTAGCGTATACCCCGAGCGTTTAGTGGCGAATTCGGCCGAAATTGTCAGAACGCAGTAAGTTTCGCCTCCCACAATCCATTGCAACTTAGGAGGTTGTCGCGCGCCCGCCAGAGAACGCGTGCGCGCCGGCCGCCAACCTGAAAGTTCCGATCACAAACGGAGGAGACAATGGCTAACGCACAGAACGTGGCAATGCCCGGAGGCACAGCGCAGGGCTCGGCGATGACGCCCGAAGAGAGGAAGGTGATCTTTGCCTCCTCGCTCGGGACGGTGTTCGAGTGGTACGACTTTTATCTTTACGGTTCGCTGGCGGCCATCATCGCCAAGCAGTTCTTCTCCGGCCTCGATCCAACCGCCGCCTTCATTTTCGCCCTGCTGGCATTTGCCGCCGGCTTCATCGTGCGGCCGTTCGGCGCGCTGGTGTTCGGCCGCCTGGGCGACATGATCGGGCGCAAGTACACCTTCCTGGTGACCATCCTGATCATGGGGGCCTCGACCTTCATCGTGGGCCTGCTGCCGGGATTTGCCACCATCGGCTGGGCCGCCCCGATCATCCTGATCGGGCTGCGCATGCTGCAGGGCCTGGCGCTCGGCGGCGAGTACGGCGGTGCCGCCACCTACGTGGCCGAGCACGCGCCGCACGGCAAGCGCGGTGCCTATACCGCTTGGATCCAGACCACCGCCACGCTCGGCCTGTTCCTGTCGCTGATCGTGATCCTGGTGTGCCGCAACATGACGGGCGCCAACTTTGAAGTCTGGGGCTGGCGCATTCCGTTCCTGGTCTCGATCCTGCTGCTCGGCGTGTCGGTCTACATCCGCCTGTCGATGAGCGAATCGCCCGCCTTCCAGAAGATGAAGGCCGAAGGCAAGACCTCCAAGGCCCCGCTGACCGAAGCGTTCGGCCAATGGCGCAACCTGAAGATCGTGATCCTGGCGCTGATAGGCCTGACCGCCGGCCAGGCCGTGGTCTGGTACACCGGCCAGTTCTACTCGCTGTTCTTCCTGACCCAGGTGCTCAAGGTCGACGCCACCACCGCCAACCTGCTGATCGCGGGCGCCCTGGTGATCGGCACGCCCTTCTTCATCTTCTTTGGCTCGCTGTCGGACAAGGTCGGGCGCAAGTGGATCATCATGGCCGGCTGCGCGCTGGCGATGCTGACCTACTTCCCGCTGTTCAAGGCCCTGACCCACTACGCCAACCCGGCCCTGGAGCGCGCGCAGCAAAGTGCCCAGATCGTGGTGACCGCGGATCCGAAGCAATGCTCCTTCCAGGGCAGCCCGATCGCCCGCGAAATCGATTTCCGCAGCTCCTGCGACATCGTCAAGCGGACCCTGGCACAAGCTTCGGCCAGCTATGAAGTGGTGGAAGCTCCGGCCGGCACCGTGGCCTCGGTGAAGATCGGCGACAAGGAGATCGCTTCCTTCAACGCCTCGCTGGTACCGGCTGGCCACAGCTTCGACGATGCGAGCAAGAAGCAGATCGCTGCGTTCAAGAAGCAAGTGGGCGAGTCGATGGCCTCGGCCGGCTACCCGACCAAGGCGGACCCCGCGCAGATGAACACCATCATGGTGCTGGTGGTCCTCGTCATCCTGGTGATCTACGTGACCATGGTGTACGGCCCGATCGCGGCCATGCTGGTGGAGATGTTCCCGACCCGGATCCGCTACACGTCCATGTCGCTGCCGTATCACATCGGCAATGGCTGGTTCGGCGGCCTGCTGCCCACCATCTCCTTCGCGCTGGTGGCGCAGAACGGCAACATCTACTACGGCCTCTGGTACCCGATCATCATCGCGGGCGTCACCCTGGTCCTCGGCTCGCTGTTCATCCGCGAAACCAAGGACGTGGATATCTACGCCAACGACTGAAAGCGCGTGAGCCGGCCCGTCGTCCAGGGCACCAGTCTCATGCACGACTGATCCGGTAGTCAGTCGCTCCACCGGCGGGCCGCAAGGTCCGCCGTTTTTTTTGCAGGCTGCAGGGTGCATGCCGTGCTATTCGACGCCCTCAAAACTTTTTGAAGAAGTGGTGTTGACAGCCTCAAAATGCCATGTATAATCTCGGTCTTGTTCGGCGAATTAGCTCAGTTGGTTAGAGCGACGGAATCATAATCCGCAGGTCCGGGGTTCGAGTCCCTGATTCGCCACCATATTCGTTGAAGCCTGGAAACGGGCTACAACAAAAACCCCTCCCGATCGCAAGATCGGGAGGGGTTTTGCTTTTGGGGCTTCTGTTTTCTCGCGATCGATTTCCATCGCTCCCGATCGCAGGCAATCAGCAAACACCGGGGGCCGCTGCACGCCATTCAGGCCCGAGCCTCATCGTGAAAACGGCCCCCTTGGCCATGATCGCTCTCCTGCGATCTGGTGGATCATCATGGGCTGGCCTGGTACATGCGCTTTCGCTACCCTCGCCGGATCTACGCTCCACCCTCGGCGCATCCCGCCGCAGAGAATCCCGCTTGCCTACCGCAACGATGCCGACCTAAGCTGCATGCAGTGGATGCCATGCGCGGGGTCGCGCACAAAGCATTGCACCGTCTCCTTTCACAGGGATGTGAGAGTGATTCCAGAGTGACACAGCACTGACTATGCATCGCCCGTCCGTGGCCTGCCGCGCGTCATGATGACCATCGCCCATCCGTATCAACAGGTGCAGGAGCGAGGAACGCTGAAGTGTTTCCTGTTGGCTCTGTTCATGCATCTGCTGCTGGGCTTGATGCTTTACTACGGGGTGCATTGGCAGAGCCGCACGCCGGCCGGCGTGGAGGCGGAGCTATGGGACACCGTGCCCGAGATTGCGCAGCCCCAGCCGGTGGTCCAGCCGACGCCCGTGGAACCGCAGCCCGTGTTGAAGCCGGAGCCAGACGACAACGCCGACATCGCCTTGCAGGCTCAGAAGCGCAAGCAGGCGGCCGCGGCCGAGGAGGCCAGGCAGGCCGACCAGCGCGAGCGCAAGGCGCGAGAGGCGGAGCGCCAGGCGGCCTTGAAGCAGCAGCGCCAGAGCGAACTAGCGCGCCTGCAGGCCATGGCCAACAGCGCTCCCACCACAGGTGGCGTAGGCAGCCGCGCGGGCACCGGTGCCGGTGCTGGCGGCAACGCCTCGCCCGGCTACGCGGACCGCGTGCGGCGCCGCGTGAAGCCGAACATCATCTTTACCGAAGAGATCGCCGGCAACCCGGCCGCGGTGGTCGCGGTGCGCATGGCGCCGGATGGCTCGCTGCTGTCGGTGCGGCTCACCAAGTCCAGCGGCAATGCCGGCTGGGACAACGCCGTGCTGCGCGCGGTGGAGCGATCCGACCCGCTGCCGCGCGACGAGAACGGCGTGGCGCCCCCCGGCGTCAACATCACGTTCATGCCACGGGAATAGCGGCCGGCCACAAACAAAAAGCCCCTTCGGACCTTGCGATCCGAAAGGGCTTGAGTGTCAGGTCTGCGCAACCGGGACGGCTACCGGGACAACTCCATGTCCTCGGCCACCTGCCCGATCAGAATGACGGCACCATTGCACCCTTGAACTCGTTCTTCATGAACTGCCGTACCTCTTCCGACTGGTAAGCGGCGACCAGCTTCTTCACCCACGGCTTGTCCTTGTCCTGCGTGCGCACGGCGATGATGTTGGCGTACGGGCTGTGGATGTCTTCCAGCGCGATGGCGTTGCGGGTGGGCTGCAGGCCGGCGGCGAGCGCGTAGTTGGTGTTGATCACCGCTGCGGCCACGTCGGGCAGCGAGCGCGCCAGTTGCGCGGCGTCGAGCTCGACGAGCTTCAGCTTTTTCGGGTTGTCGCTCACGTCCAGCGGCGTGGCGTTGACGCCGTTGGTACCAACGCCGCTCTTGAGCTTGATCACGCCTTGCGCGGCCAGCAGGAGCAGCGCGCGGTTCTCGTTGGAGGGATCGTTGGGCACGGCGACCTTGGCACCTTGCGGCAGGTCCTTGGGCGACTTCAGCTTCTGCGAGTAGATGCCCAGCGGAGAGATATACGTGTAGCCCGCGCTGACCATCTTGTAGCCGCGCTGCTTCACCTGGCTGTCCAGGTAAGGCTGATGCTGGAAGCTGTTGGCGTCGAGGTCGCCGGCGTCGAGCGCGGCGTTGGGCTGCACATAGTCGTTGAACTCGACGACCTTGATGTTGAGTCCTTCGCGCTTGGCGACCTTCTGCACTACCTGCCAGACTTGCGCGTCAGGGCCGCTGACGGTGCCGACGCGCAGGGTCTGCTCCTGCGCCATCGCAGCGCCCGATGCCACGATGCCGAGCGTGGCTACCGCGACGGACAGCGCTTGCCGCAGGGAGGGATAAGAGAAACCAGAAGAGAAACCAGAAAAACCAGAAAAGTTGGACATGCTGCTTGTGTTCCTTTCCGCCATGCAAGCCAGCTTGCATGGCTTTAACCATGATGACAGCCCAGCGCGCGCACGATGCACGTTCAGTGCGCCTGCTCGCTCATCGTGCGCGACTCGACCTTGGGCGCATTTTGCCATCCGCCGCCCAGCGCAAGGAAGAGATTGATCTGGTCCAGCGCGACCTGGCTTTCCGACGCCGCCAGTGACGCTTCGGTGCTGGCCAGCGTGCGGTCGGCATCCAGGCTCGACAGGTACGGCGAGCGCCCGGCCTGGTAGAGCTGGCGGTTCTGCCGCGCGACTTCACTGGCCTTGTCGCGGGCATCGCGCAGCGCCTGGGTGCGCTCCAGCTCCCGCGTGTAGCTGCTCAGCGCCGACTGCGTTTCGCGCAGCGCCTTGAGCACCACGCCGTCGAAGTGGGCGAGCGCCGCTTCGGCGCCGGCTTCGGTGCCGTGGATGCGGGCACGCGTGCCGCTGGTCGGGATGTTCCAGGTGATCAGCGGGCCATAGCCCCAGTGCGCGGTCGGTGCCTGGCCAAGGTGGTCAAGGATGCCGGTGAAGCCGGCGGAGGCGCCGATGCGGATGGACGGGTACAGATCCGCCGTGGCAACGCCGATCTTGGCCGTGGCCGAGGCGAGTTCGCGCTCGGCCTGGCGCACGTCGGGCCGGCGCTTGAGCAGCGCGGCGCCGTCGCCCACGGGCAGCGCCTGGCGCAGCCTGGGTTCTTCGTGGCAGGCGTACTCCGCCTGCGATGTGGCGCTGGGCGGCTTGCCCAGCATCACCGCCAAGCGGTACGCCGCGCCCTCTTGCTCGGCCTTGAAGCGCGGCAAGGCCGCGCGCAGCACGTCGGCCTGCGCCTGTGAGCGCAGCAGGTCCACCGGCTGCCCGCGCCCGGCATCGACCAGCTTGCGGGCCAGCTCGACGCCGCGGCGCTGCAACTCCAGCTGATGCTCGGCCACGGTCAGTTCATGCGTGGCGGCGCAGCCCTGCACGTAGGCGCGCACGGTTTCGGCCACCACGCCGACACGGGCCTGGTCGAGTGCCGCCTGGCTGGCCTGCGCGCCGGCCAGCGCCGCTTCATCCGCGCGCGCCAGCTTGCCGAAGAAGTCGATCAGGTAGGAAACCTTGAAGCCGACATCGCCAAAGTTCATCACCGGAATCTTCTCTTCCTTGAGCAGCGGCTCGCCGGCGATCTGCCCGCGTTCCGCGCTGGCGGAGAGCCCGGCTCCCGGCAGGTTCTCTGCCTCCACCTCGTGGTAGACCGCGATGGCGCGCTTCAGGTTGGCCGCGGCCACGCGCAAATCGGTATTGGCAACAAGCGCCTGCTGCACCAGCTGGTCGAGCTTCGGATCGTCATACAGGCGCCACCAGCCATCGGGCACCTCGGCAATCGATACGGCGGGGTTGTTCGTGCCGAGCAGCGGGCCGTTGGCCGCTTGCGCCTTCACGGCGGCGTTGTCCGGCACATGGTAGTCGGGCCCGACCGTGGTGCAGGCGGCAAACAGCAGCGGCACCAGTGCCGGCAGCAGGGCTTTGCGCAACGTGTTCACTGCGCGCCTCCCTGGCTGGCGGCTCCCTTGGCGGCCAGCGCGAGCTTGTCCTTCTGATCCTTCTGGCCTTCCGGCCCGGCCTGCGCCTTGTCCCGGGCCGAGGGCTCGCGCACCGACACGGTAGCGGTACGGCCTGCGACCATGCGCAAGTCGGCGGGCGGCTCGTCCAGCGCGATGCGCACCGGGATGCGTTGCGCGAGGCGGACCCAGTTGAACGTCGGGTTCACATTCGGCAGCAGGTTAGAGCCGTTGGTGCGGTCGCGATCCTCGATGCCGGCGGCAATGCTCTGCACGTGGCCATGCAGCACGCGGGCTTCGCCCATGATGCGGATGTCCACCGGATTGCCGATATGGATGCCGTGCAGCTTGGTTTCTTCGAAGTAGCCTTCCACGTGAAAGGAATTCGCATCCACCATCGACAGCACCGGGCGGCCGGTGTTGACGTAGTCGCCCAGGCGCGGCAGCCGGTCGTTCAGGTAGCCGTCGACCGGGCTGAGCACGCTGGTGCGTTCCAGGTTGAGCTTGGCGAGGTTGACCGCGGCCTGCGCCTGCGCCAGCGCCGCTTCGCCTTGCTGGACCTTGGCCAGGCCTTCTTCCACCACTTCCTTGGAGACAACCTCGGACAGGGTCTGGCTGCGGCGGGCTTCACGGCGCGCCTGCGCGAGCATGGCGCTTTGCGCCGCCGCCGTGGCCTGCGCCTGCTGCAAGGCCAGCGCGAAGCGGTCGCGGTCGATCTCGAACAACGGCTGTCCGCGCTGCACGCGCTGGTTGTCCTTGACGAGGACCTTGGTCACCAGCCCGGACACGTCCGGCGCGATCTGCACCACGTCTGCGCGGATATGGCCGTCGCGGGTCCATGGCGCCACCGTGTAGTAGTCCCACAGGTGCTTGACGACGACGACCGCGACCGCGGTGACGACAAGGGTAAGGACGATGGGTCCAAGCGTACGAAGATTCAGTTTCATGACTGCAGCCGATAGGCCAGGTAGACGATGCCACCCAGGACGATCACATATAACGCCAGATTGAACAGGGACCGGTGCCAGACCAGCCGATAAAAACCCACACGCGCCAGCACGGCACGCGCGCAAGCGGTGATCAGGAACGCCACCAGCATCCACGCCAGCAGGCTCGGGACAAACACACCATAGACGTCGACTTCACCACTCATTGCTTGTTGCTCGCTTGCTTGCTCATTGGGTCTGCCGCCTGGCCCGCGGGCAAGGCACCAGCCGCGCTCATTGCCACGGGTGCCGCCGAAAACAGCGCGACGTGCATTTCCACCAGCGCGGCAAAGGCCTCGCGCGAAGCCTGGTCGGCGCGCGAGGCAACCTTGCGGATCGCCTTGGCCAGCCGGTCGCGCAGCACTTGCGGCGGCGTGTCGGCACGGGCATCCAGGCGTGCCTGGTAGTAGCTGGCAACGCCCTGCAGCACGCGCCGTACCGAGTGCTGGTGCTCCGGCGCCAGCGCGGGCAGTTCACGCTGCAGCGCCAGCGTGCTGAGCTCCACGCGCACTTCGGTAAAGCCGTCGCCGGTGGTTTCATCCTCGCTGGCCGCCAGCCGCGGCACCAGTTGCGCCAGGCGGTCCAGCATGCGGGCACGCAGATGCGCGTGCTCGCCCGGCTCGCGCCCGGTGGCATTGCGGGCGATATCGCCCCAGCTGGCGCGCACCAGCCTGCGTACCGCGGCCCTGGTGCCGAAGGGGCGGGCCACCAGGGTCCACACCAGCGCGAACAGAATGCCCGCGATGCCGGCCACGTTGCCGTTGAAGAAGGCGTTGAAGTCGGCGTTGTAGGCGCCCTGGATGCCGATATCGTTGGCCGTGATCACGGCCAGCGGCATGGCGATCAGCGCGAGCCGGGGCTGCGCCATCATCACGCCGATGATCAGGTAGGGCACCGCGAACATCAGCACCAGCATCTCGAAATCGTGCGCGTTCGGCAGGACCACGAACAAGTAGATGGTGGCGAGCACCAGGCAGACCACGTTCCAGCGGAAGAACGAGCGGATCATGGGCGCCGGCTCGTCCATCGCGGCAAAGAAGCAGCACGACACCGCGCCCAGCGCGACCGCGCCCGCGCCATCCGCCCAGCCCGTCCAGATCCACACCATGCCCATGCTGAAGATCGCCAGCGCGGTCGTGGCGGTGGAGAACAGCAGCATGCCGTGATCGTAATGGCGCGCGGCGCCCACGCCCCAGCGCTGGAACACCGGCGCCCAGTCGCCCTGAGGTGCGGCCTCGCCGATACGGCGCTGCAGCGACACGCAGTCCTGCCACAACTCCATCAGCTCGCGCAGACGGCCCTCGGCCGTGGCGGCCAGCGCCGCGTGCCAGTCTGGCCCGGCACTGCCTGGCTCCAGGCCGGCGTCGTCGATCGGCGCGTCCTGGGATAGCTGCAACACCGGCAGCGGCGCCTGCGCGCCCGCGCTGATCCATGCCGACACCAGCGCCATGTTGTGCGACAGCCGTTGCGGAATGCCTGCGGCGTGCTGGTGCAAGGCGTCAACCACGGAAGCCAGCGACGACAGCACGGGCAGCAGCATGGTCATGCGGCCACGCAACTCCTGCGCGTGTTTCACGCGCGCGGCGCTTTCGGCGTCGTAGGAGAGATGGCTGATCAACTGGTCGAGCGCGAGGATGTCGGCGGCCAGGCGATGGCGGCTGTGATGGCGCGACACCTTCGCGGCCGGATGCGCCGAAAGCATATCGGTGGCCCACAGCGCGGCGTCCGCCAGCCACTGGGCGGATTTCTGGCCGAGCACCGTGGCAACCTTGGCGGGGAAAATGGTCGAGCCGACAATGCTCGCGCACACGATGCCCAGGCAGATTTCCTCGGCCCGCGCCACGGCGATGTCGAACACGCCCGAGGGATCGCTCACCGAGGGCAAGGCCACCATCGGCAGCGTATAGGCCGCCAGCATGAACACATAGCTGCGCGGCGTGCGGTGCAGCAGCGCGACGTAGAGCAGGATGCCGGTCCATAACGCCACCGCGGCCATCAGCAGCACTGGCGCATTGACCAGCGGCGGCACGATGGCGACGGATGCGGCCGCGCCAAGCAGCGTGCCAAGCACGCGATACAGCGCCTTGGAGCGCGTCGCGCCGGTGAGCGGATGCGCCACGATATACACGGAGGCCATGGCCCAGTACGGGCGCGGCAGGCCCAGGTACAGCGCGATGAACAACGCCAGCATGGCCGCTGCAAAGGCTTTGAGGGAGAAGATCCAGTCCCGTCCGGTGGGCCAGCTGACCATGTTCTTACGACCCGAAAGCAGTGGTGGGCGCGGACTCGGCGGCTTGGGCGAGCGCGTTGAGCACGCGCATGGCGCCCTCGAAGTCCTGCTCGCTGATGCCAGCGAAGACGCTGGCGCGGAGATGCTTGAGCTCGACCTCGATTTTTTCGGCGAGCGCCTCGCCAGCGTCGGTGAGCCAGAGCGCATTGGCCCGGCGATCGTTCGCATCCACTTCCCGGCGCACCAGGCCGGCGGCGGAGAGCTGGTCAACCAGACGGACCAGCGATGCGCCTTCCAGCCCGACATAGTCGGCCAGGGTGACCTGGCGCACGCCGCCGCCAAGGCGGCGGATAAACAGCAGGGGCCCCGCCGCCGCCGCGGAAATCCCGTAGGCGGTGACGGCGCCCTGCGAAATGTGGCGCCATTGGCGCCCGGCCAGCATCAGCTGGCCGGTAAAGGCAAAACGGAGGGCGTCGATGGAAGGCATGGACGGAATGATAGCAGCCATATAGTTAGGATGCAAATTATCACACTACAAAGCAATCTCCGTTGATACAAGCCGATGCGGGGCGATGCGGGAAGCACATGGAAATCGCATCGCCAGTTGAACCTGCCTTGCGCATCCAGGCTCGCGCCGCTGCCAAACGGCACCGGCACTGATATACGCGGGATATCGGCATCGCCGAAATGAATATTGGACACCCGAGGGCACGGTCCCTTAGCCTTTTGGGCAAGCGATTGTCGGCGGCGCCGCGCTGCGCCGGCCGTCCCGAGCCAAGGCGACGACGACGACGACGACGACAACAACGACCGGAGACCAGCATGACAAGCTTCCTGCGTTACGAGCAGCAGGGCCACATCGTGACCCTGACCATGAACGAGCCGGAGCGGCGTAACCCCCTCACCGGCAACACCGCTGTGGCCGACTTCCTGGAGGCCATCGACCGCATCCACCGCGACACCAGCGTGCGCGCGGTGATCATCACCGGCGCCGGCACCGCGTTTTCCTCAGGTGGCAATATCCGCGATATGGAACGCCAGGCTTCGGGCCAGGTGCCCGGCATGGAGATTCGCCAGGACTATCGCCTGGGCATCCAGCGCCTGCCGCTGGCGCTGTTCAACCTGGAGGTACCGGTGATCGCCGCCGTCAACGGCGCGGCCATGGGTGCGGGCCTGGACCTGGCCTGCATGTGCGACATGCGCATTGCGTCCGAGCAGGCGCAGTTTGCCGAGAGCTTCGTCAAGCTGGGGATCATTCCGGGCGATGGCGGCGCCTGGCTGCTGCCGCGCGTGATCGGCCTTGCGCGCGCCGCCGAGCTGACCTTCACCGGACAGGTCATCGATGCGCGCCAGGCGCTGGAGTGGAACCTCGTCTCGCGCGTGGTGCCGCCGGATCAGCTGCTGCCCACGGCCAATGAACTGGCCGAACGCATTGCCGCCAATCCGCCGCATGCGGTGCGGCTGGCCAAGCGCCTGCTGCGCGAGGCATTGCATACCCGGCTGGACACGCTGCTGGAATTGTCGGCCGGCTTCCAGGCGCTGTCGCACCAGACCTCGGATCACCGTGAGGCGGTGTCGGCCTTTCTGGAAAAGCGCAAGCCCGAGTTCACCGGCAGTTGATCCATCGTCGTTCCCATTTCCGTCAAGAAACATCGGAGACCCGCCATGCAGCAAGCCGTCATCGTCGACGCCATCCGTTCGCCCATGGGCCGCGCCAAGCCCGGCTCGGCCTTCACTGAACTCCATCCCACGGAGCTGCTGGCGCAGGTGCTAGCAGGGCTGGTCGCGCGCAACAAGCTGGACCCCGGACTGGTGGAAGACGTCATCACCGGATGCGTGAGCCAGGTGGGCGAGCAATCCGCCACGCCCGGCCGCGTGGCCTGGCTGGCGGCGGGATTCCCAGAGCATGTGCCCTCCACCACCATCGACCGTAAATGCGGCTCCAGCCAGCAGGCCGTGCACTTTGCCGCGCAAGGCATCATGGCGGGCGCCTACGACATCGTGGTTGCCTGCGGCATCGAATCCATGAGCCGCGTGCCAATGGGCTCGGGGCGCATTGGGCAGAATCCGTACGGCCCGTCGTTCGAGGCGCGCTATGCGCCCGGGCTGGTGTCGCAAGGGGTCGCGGCGGAGCTGGTCACGGCGCAGTGGGAACTGTCACGCGATGATCTCGATCAGTACGCCGCGCAATCGCACCAGCGCGCGCACCAGGCGCGCGAGGCCGGCGCCTTCCGCCGCGAGATCCTGCCAATCCGTACCGCCGCGGGCCTCATCGCGCACGATGAAACCATCCGCCCCGCCACCACCGCCGAGCGCCTGGCCACGCTGGCGCCGTCCTTTCGCGACGAGACGCTCGGCCAGCGCTTCCCGCAGATCGGCTGGCATGTGACCGCCGGCAACGCCTCGCAGATCAGCGACGGCGCCGCCGCCATCTTGCTGATGAGCGAGCGCGCCGCCTCCCGCCTGGGCCTGAACGCCCGCGCGCGCTTCGTCGCCTTCGATGCCTGCGGCGACAGCCCCCTGACCATGCTGACCGCGCCGATCCCGTCGAGCCAGCGCGCGCTGGACAAAGGCGGCCTTGCGCTCGATGCGATTGCACACTACGAGATCAACGAGGCCTTTGCCTGCGTGCCGCTCGCGTGGCAGCACGCGCTGGGCGCCGACCCGGCACGCCTGAACCCGCGTGGCGGCGCGATCGCGCTCGGCCACCCGCTGGGCGCTTCGGGCGCGCGGCTGATGACCACCATGCTGCACGCGCTGGAAGACAGCGGCGAGCGCTACGGCCTGCAATCGATGTGCGAAGCCGGCGGCATGGCCAACGCCACCATCATCGAACGGCTCTGAGCCGGCACGCACCCATATCCAGAACGAGGAGATACCAGATGAAGCTTGCCAACATGTCCGCCGTCGTCACCGGGGGCGCCTCCGGGCTGGGCCTCGCCTGCGCCCGCCGCCTCACCGAACGCGGCGTCGCCGTGGTGATCGCCGACCTGTCCGAAGACAACGGTGCGGCCGCCGTAGAGGAGCTCGGCGCGCTCGCCCGCTTTGTCCAGGCTGATGTCTGCGACACCGCACAGATGACCCGCGTGTTCGACGCGGCCGACACGCTCGGCACCATGCGCGCGCTGATCCATTGTGCTGGCGTGGGCGGCCCGGTGCGCCTGGTGGAGAAGGACGGCCAGCCCGGCTCGCTGGAAAAATACGAATCGATCGTGCGCATCAATCTCGTCGGCACCTTCAACACGCTGCGCCTGGCCGCCGCGCGCATGGCCCGCAACGAGCTGGTCGACGGCGAGCGCGGCGCGTGCGTGCTGACGGCGTCGGTGGCAGCCTATGAAGGGCAGATCGGGCAGATCCCCTATGCGTCCGCCAAGGCCGGCATCGTCGGCATGACGCTGGTGGCGGCGCGCGACCTGGCGCAGCGCATGATCCGCGTGTGCACCATTGCTCCCGGGCTGTTCGATACGCCGCTGCTGGCGCGCCTGCCGGAAAATGTGCGCGCCTCGCTGGGCGCCTCGGTGCCGCATCCGGCGAGGCTCGGCATGCCGGATGAATTCGCCTCGACGGCGCTGCACATCCTGGAGAACGCCATGCTCAACGGGGAGACCATCCGGCTCGACGGCGCGATCCGCATGGCGCCGCGCTAAAGGCGCAGTCGTCGCAATGGCGGTGCGGGCCGGGAAGCGGACGCGCCGCCACGCCCGCACGAGGGCGACCATGCATACCGGAGGAGACACCCCATGCCTATCACGCTGTTCGGCAGGCTTTGCGCCACCCCGCTGCGCGCGGCCGCGCTTACCTTGTGCGCGGCCGCGATGCTGCCCGCCGCCGGCACGTCCCTGGCCGAGCCGGCATGGCCTGAACGCCCTATCACGATCATCGTGCCCGGCGCGCCGGGTGGCACCACCGACCTCCCGACCCGGCTGGTGGCGCAAAAGCTCAGCGCCATGCTGGGCCAGCCGGTCATCGTCGACAACCGCCCCGGCAGCGGCGGCATCATCGGCACGCAGGCCCTGCTGCGCGCGCCGGACGATGGCTACACCTTGCTGGTCGGCAACACTGGCTCCCATGCCATCAACTACAGCGCCTACAAGCACCTGAACTACCGGCCCCAGGACTTCGTGCCGATCACCGACATGATCTCGTTTCCCAACGTGCTGGTGGTCAACGCGCAATCGCCCATCAAGACCGTGGCCGACCTGAGCGCGGAACTGAAGAAAAAGCCCGGCCAGCTCTCTTATGGTTCCGCCGGCATCGGGCAGACCACCCATCTCACCGCCGAGCTGTTCCGCATGCGGTCCGCGACCGAGGTCATCCACGTGCCCTACCGTGGCTCGACACCAGCCACCACCGCGCTGCTGTCCGGGGAAACCACCTTCATGTTCGACAACCTGACGCAGGCGCTGCCGCACATCCGCGCGGGCAAGCTGCGCGCGCTGGCGGTCACCAGCGCCGAGCGCCTGCCCAGCCTGCCGGACGTGCCGACCATGGCACAGGCAGGCGTGAACGATTTCGTGGTGATGGGCTGGCTCGGCATATTCGCCGCGGCACGCACGCCGCCGGCCGTGGTCGCCAAGCTCCAGGCCAGCCTGGCGAGCGTCATGCGCGACACCGAGGTAGCGGCCAGGTTCAAGGAGATGGGGGGACTGGCCGGCGGACAGCCGCAGGCGAGTTTCGCCAGGTTCGTCGGCAGCGAGCAGAAACGTTGGGGGGAAACCATCCGCGCGTCGAACCTGAACCTGGACTGAGGAGCGCCCCCCGAACCATCCGGCATCGAATCTGGTTATCATGCTCCGGTCACCGCCACCGCACGCACGCCCCGCCTCCCATGCGAAACCGGATCAACGAAGAAATCACCTTGCGCAAGCTCGAAGTCCTGCTCGCCTACATGGAGACCGGCAACCTCGCCAAGGCCGCCGAGGCGCTGGATGTGAGCACGGTCAGCGTGCACCGCGCGCTGCACTCGCTGGAAGAAGGCATGCGCTGCGCGTTGTTCCGCCACGAAGGGCGCAACCTGCTGCCGACCGAAGCCGCGCACGTGCTGGCGGATGTGGCCACCGATGTCCTCAAGGCCATGGCCGACGGCATCCGCGCCACGCGCCAGGCCGCCGGGTATTCAGCCGATCACATGAAGATCGGCTCGCTCTATTCGCTGACCATCCGCACGGTGCCCGACGTGGTGATCGGCATCAAGGTCAGGCGGCCCGAACTACAGGCCGAACTGGTGCTCGGCTCCAACGCCGACCTGCTCTTCAAGCTCAAGCAAGGCGCCATCGACGCTGCGCTGATGGCCATGCCCGAGCCGGACCCCGAGATCGAATCCATTGCGCTGTTCGAGGACGAAATCTACTTCGCCGCGCCGGCGGATTCGCCTTATGCGCGGCAAGCCTCCATCGACCTGCGGCAATGCCGGGACGAGCCCTTCGTCACGCTCAGCGAAGGCTTCATCACCTACCAGGGCTTCATGGACGCCTTTCGCATCGCCGACTTCACACCCAATGTGGTGATGAAGGTCGGTGACATCTTCTCGCTGATGAACCTGGTCAGCGGCGGCGTAGGCTACGCGCTGCTGCCCGGCCGCGTGCGCGACGTGTTTGCGCACAAGGTGACGTTGGTTCCACTGTCCTCGCAGTACCGGCTGCGCCAGACCATCGGGCTGAGTTTCTTGCGGCGGCGCGAGCGGGATCCGAACTTGCTGGCGCTGGCGGCGGTTTGCCGGCTGGCGATGCGGGTGCCGCAGCCGGCCTAGCCAACGATCGCCTTGGTCGCCAGAAACAACAACGACGGCCCCAGCAGGCACCCCAGCCCGGTGTGGAACGTCGCCACCAGCGCACCGTAAGGCACCAGCCTGCGGTCCGTCGCCGCCAGTCCCGCCGATACCCCGCTGACGGTGCCCGCCAGGCCGCCGAACACCATCGCGGCGCGCGGGTTGTTCAGACCGAGGAAGCCTGCCGCCATGGGCGTGCCCACCATCACGATGATGGCCTTGATCAGCCCGGTGGCGATGCTCAGCGCGATCACGTCGGAGCTGGCGCCCAGCGCGGCGCCGGTCACCGGCCCCACGATGTACGTCACCGCCCCGGCGCCGATGGTGGTCATGCTGACCGCATCGCTGTAGCCGAAGGCGCGCGCCACCGCAGCACCCACGATAAACGGCAGGATGGTGCCGAGCAACAGCGACACCGCGCCGACCAGCCCGGCCTTGCGTGCCTCGGTCACCTGCACCTCGAAGGCGGTGGCGACGATGGCGAAATCGCGCAGCATGGCGCCGCCCATCAGGCCGATGCCGGAGAACAGCGAGAGATCGGCCAGGCCTTTTTCCTTGCCGGTGACGATGCCGCCGTAGTAGGCCAGCAGCAGCCCGATCACGATGGCGATGGCGGAGCCGTGGACGCGCCCGAAGGTCAGCCAGCGCGAGAGCCTTGACGACAGCCACATGATGATGCCAACCGCGGCAAACGCGGTGACCAGGGCGTTCTGCAGCAGGATGTTCTCGATAATGTGCGAAATGGAATGCGGCATGGCGGCGTCCTTAGCGCGATGCGTGGCTGGGGGTGGCTTCCGGCGAGGGCAGCGGCGGCAATGGCGCGTGGTCGCCGGTGCGGCTGAGCACGGCGATGCAGCAGGCCGAGACCAGCACCGCGCCGACTGCCGCGATCAGGGCTACCGGCCCGCCGCGCAACGCGGCAACCACGTTCTGCTGCGCCGCCATCGCCACCACCACCGGGATGTACATCGCGCCCCAGAAGCCAACGCCGGCCTCGGTCTCCTTGGGCAGGAGGCCGCGCCCGTGCAGGAAGAGCCGTATCGAGATCAGCAGCAGCATGGCGATGCCGACGCCGCCTACATTGGCCTTGACGCCGATCGCAATGCCTAGCAGTTCGCCAAGGAACAAGCCGATTAGGTGGCAGAGCGCCAGCAAGGCGGTTCCGTAGATGATCATGGTGCTGTCTCCTGTTGGCCCGTCGGCAGGGTTGCGCGCGGGCTGGTTCTAGGTTTGATGGATGCAATCTAGGCCAGCCATCGCGCCGCATCAATCAACCCGGCGGGAGAATCGTTAGCGTGGGATTAATGGCGGGATGCCGACATCCGGCGCACTAGTGGCCGGGCCGCCCCTTGCGTGGCGTTCTCGGCGGCGTACTGTGCGCCCGGGGCAGCGACCAGACGCCTTGCATGTCGGGCCGCCAACACTTACACCTAGAGTAACGATGCCGCGCCGGGCGTCATTGCTTGCGCCGCACGCGCTGCGTATCTTGGTGCCATTCCTTGCATCAAGCACACCGGAGACGCGATGCCGAACCCAGCCACGGACCGACAGTGGGACACCCGCCGCAGCGAAAAGCGCCGCCGCATGGCACGCGGCGCCGCCTTTGCCAGCGGCCGGGTCGTGCCCACCGCCGACATCGTCCCATTCCTCGAAGCCATCACCGCGCCGGGCGACCGCGTGGTGCTGGAGGGCAACAACCAGAAGCAGGCCGACTTCCTGTCGCGCTCGCTGGCCGAGGTGGATCCGGCCAAGGTGCACGGCTTGCACATGATCATCCCGAGCGTGAGCCGGGTGGAACATCTCGACCTGTTCGAGCGCGGCATCGCCAGGAAACTGGACTTTGCCTATGCCGGCGCACAGAGCCTGCGCATCTCGCAGTTCCTGGAAGACGGCCAGCTGGAGGTCGGCGCCATCCACACCTACATCGAGCTGTACGCGCGGCTCTATGTGGACCTGACGCCCAACATCGTGCTGATCGCCGGCTACAAGGCGGACCGCGACGGCAACCTCTACACCGGCGCCAGCACCGAGGACACGCCCGCGCTGGTGGAGGCCGCCACGTTCCGCGACGGCATCGTGGTGGCCCAGGTCAACGAGATCGTGGACGACCCCGCCGGGCTGCCGCGCGTGGATATCCCTGGCTCCTGGATCGACTACGTGGTGCAGGCCGACAAGCCCTTCTTCTGCGAGCCACTGTTCACGCGCGACCCGCGCCTGATCAAGCCGGTGCATGTGCTGATGGCCATGATGGCGATCCGCGGCGTGTACGAGCGCCACCAGGTGCAGTCGCTCAACCATGGCATCGGCTTTAACACCGCTGCCATCGAGCTGATCCTGCCGACCTATGGCGAGTCGCTCGGCCTCAAAGGCAAGATCTGCAAGTACTGGACGCTCAACCCCCACCCCACGCTGATTCCCGCCATCGAGTCGGGCTGGGTGGAGAGCGTGCACAGCTTTGGCAGCGAACTCGGCATGGAGAACTATGTGGCCGCGCGCCCGGATGTGTTCTTCACCGGCGCGGATGGATCGATGCGCTCCAACCGCGCCTTCTGCCAGCTTGCCGGCCAGTACGCGGTGGACCTGTTCATCGGCTCCACGCTGCAGATCGACGGCGACGGCCACTCCTCCACGGTCACGCGCGGGCGCTTGTCCGGCTTTGGCGGCGCGCCCAACATGGGCCACAACCCGGGCGGGCGGCGTCATCCCACGCCGGCGTGGCTCGACCTGATCGAAACCGACGACCCGCTCGCGCGCGGCCGCAAGCTGGTGGTGCAGATGGTGGAGACCTTCCAGGCTGGCGGCAAGCCGACCTTTGTCGAATCGCTCGATGCGGTGCAGGTGGCCAAGGACAGCGGCATGCCGCTGGCGCCGGTGATGATCTACGGCGACGACGTCACGCACGTGCTGACCGAGGAAGGCATCGCCTATCTCTACAAGGCACGCTCGCTGGAGGAGCGCCGCGCCATGCTGGCGGCCGTGGCCGGGGTGACGCCGATCGGCCTGCGCCACGACACCAGCACCACGCGCCGCATGCGCAGCGATGGCCTGATCGCGCTGCCCGAAGACCTCGGCGTGCAGCGCAGCCAGGCTACGCGCTCGCTGCTGGCGGCCAAGAGCATGGCCGACCTGGTCGACTGGTCCGGCGGGCTGTATGAGCCGCCGGCACGCTTCCGGAGCTGGTGATGGCAAGCCTCGCGTTACCTGCCGGGCACCGTGACGATGCCTTCAACCCCGCCGCCATCGCGCTGGCCGATCTCGCCGTCAATGCCCTGATCGACGAGGCCGCGCTGTCGCCCAAGCCGGGGCTGGTGGATGGCCGCGGCAATGGCGCCCACGCCGACCTCAACCTGGACCTGATGCGCGTCTCGGCGCGCGCGCTGCATCCCGCCTTTGCCGAGATGGCGGCGGCGGGCATGCGCGCGGCGCAGCCCAGCGTGGCGTTGCGCGAGCGGCTCGGCGCGCTGGGCCGCGAAGCGGAGGCCGCGATGATGCGCGCCACCGGCGGCATCAACACGCATCGCGGCGCGATCTGGAGCCTGGGACTGCTGGTTGGCGCGGCGGGCTTGCACCGGCATGGACATGGCGCGCATGGCATAGCCCGCACCGCCGGCGCCATCGCACGCTTGCCCGACCGGCACCGTCCCGCGCGCACGGGCAACAAGGGCGAACGGGCCTGCATCAACTACGGCGTCGCCGGCGCGCGCGGCCAGGCGCAGGCGGGCTTCCCGCATGTGCTGCGCGCTGGCCTGCCAGAGCTGATTCGCAGCCGGGCGCGCGGCGACGCCGAGCCCAGCGCGCGCGTCAACGCGCTGCTGGCGATCATGCAGCGGCTCGACGATACCTGCGTGCTGGCCCGCGCCGGCCGCGAAGGCCTGGCGCTAATGCAGGACGGCGCGGGCCAGGTGCTGGCAGCCGGCGGCATCGGCACGCTGGCCGGACGCCGCCTGCTGCGCCGGCTCGAAGGCGGCATGCTCGCCTGCAACGCCTCTCCCGGCGGCGCAGCGGACCTGCTCGCCGCCACTTTCTTCCTGGACCGGCTGCCACCCGCAGCGCGGCCGGCCAAAGCCCCCGTGCAAGGAGACAAATAATGGAACAGCTCCAGTTCGAATATCCCGCCGGCGCGCCGGCAAGCCAGCGCGTGCTGGTCGGCGTGGTCGGCTCCGGCGATCTCGAAGTCATGGTCGAGCCCGGCACGGCCGGTACCACGCTGGTTCACGTCACCACCTCGGTGGACGGCTACGGCAAGGTCTGGGACGCGCAGCTCTCGCGCGTGTTCAGCACCGAGCCGCGCGCCGCCATGCGCATCCGCATCCATGATTTCGGCGCCACGCCGGGCGTGGTGGGCATGCGGCTGGCGGAAGCGTTCGAGGCGCTCGGCGGCGATGGCAAGGAGCAAGCATGAGCCGCGCATCGCTGCTGAACCGCGAGAGCTTTGTCGAACTCGGCGCGCGCGCCCGCGTGCATGCGCTGCTCGATCCCGGCACCTTGCGCGAACTCGCCGGCCCCTTCGACCGGCTGGTCTCGCCGTGGCTGGAACGCCAGGGCGTGGTGCCGCAGGCGGATGACGGCGTGGTGGTGGCCAAGGGCCGCATCGACGGCCATCCTGCGGTGGTCCTCGCCATCGAAGGCGCATTCCAGGGCGGCAGCCTGGGCGAAGTGGGCGGCGCCAAGATCGCCGGCGCGCTGGAGCTGGCGGCGCAGGACAACCGGCGCGGCGTGCCCACGCGCGCGGTGATCCTGTTCGAGACCGGCGGCGTGCGGCTGCAGGAGGCCAACCTGGGACTGGCGGCCATCGCCGACATCCACGCGGGCATCGTCGACCTGCGCCGCTACCAGCCGGTGGTTGGCGTGATCGCCGGGACAGTGGGCTGCTTCGGCGGCATGTCCATCGCGGCCGGCCTGTGCAGCTGCCTGGTGGTGACGCGCGAGGCTCGCCTCGGCCTGAACGGGCCGGCAGTGATCGAGCAAGAAGCGGGCGTGGCCGAATACGATTCGCGTGACCGGCCCTTTATCTGGAGCTTTACCGGCGGCGAGCAACGCATTGCCACGGGCCTGGCGGATCGCTACGTGGAGGACGACACCGAAGCCATCCGCGCCACGGTGCGCGAGGCCCTGGCGCAAGGCGTGCCGGCCGTGCACCGCAGCGAGCGCTACGCGCATTACCTGCAACGCCTGGCCGAATACGATCCGGCGTGCCAGCCGGAGCCGCAAACCGTCCGCACCATCTACGCACACGGAGCAAAGCCATGAGTTCAGCCAACACGCAGGGCCGCGGCGAGGCCTGGCTCGCGGCGCTGACGCGCAACGCCCCGCGCCTCCCCGGCTATCCCGCCACCGTGCAGGTGGCCGACGCCGAACTGGCCGGCCAGCCGGCGCGCTTTATCGCCGTGGTGCCCGACGCCGGCAACACCTTCCCGCGTGTGCGCGACGGCGAGGTCGGCCTGCTCGAAGGCTGGTCGCTGGCGCGCGCCGTGCACGAGATCGTGCTGGCCGACCGCGACGCCGCCATCAAGCGGCCCATCGTGGCCATCGTCGATACGCCCAGCCAGGCCTATGGCCGGCGCGAGGAAGCCTTCGGCATTCATCAGTCGCTGGCGGGCGCGGCCGATGCCTACGCCACGGCGCGGCTGCAGGGCCATCCGGTGATCGCGCTGCTGGTCGGGCGCGCCATGTCGGGCGCCTTCCTCGCGCACGGATACCAGGCCAACCGCCTGATCGCGCTGAGTGATGCCGGCGTGCAGGTACACGCCATGGGCAAGCAGGCCGCCGCGCGCATCACCATGCGCAGCGTGGAGGACCTGGAGAGCTTTGCCGCCACCGTGCCGCCGATGGCGTATGACATTGGCAACTACGCCACGCTGGGCCTGCTGTGGAAGCGGGTCGGCGTCAACCACGCGGCGCAGCCCGACGCGGCCGATCTCGATACCGTGCATGGCGCGCTGCAAGCCGCGCTGGCTGATATCCAGGCGGATCCGCAACGGGATCTGCGCAGCCGCCTGGGTGGAGAAAACCGCCAGGCTTCCAGCCGTGTGCGCGAAGTGCTCGCGCAGCAGTGGCAGGACTGAACCATTGCACGACCGGCGCATGAGATGACCACAAGCACGCTCCTGCCGCATGACCTGCTGTGGCTCGCGGACGCACCGGGTTTCGCCCGTGCCAATGCGCTGCCGGCGTGGGCAAGTGCCGACTGGCTCGCGCAAGCCCCGCTGGCGGTGCGGCGCGATGGCGCCGTCGAAGACCGTATCCCGGTCGGGCTGCGCGGCACCACGCGCGCACAGCGCCACGCGGCCTGGCTGCCCGCCGCGCAGGTAGCGCGCGTGGTCACGCCGGACATGCTCGTGCGGCAGGCACGCTGGCGGGATCATCCGCGCCGCGCCGCCTTGCCTGCGCTCGCCGCGCTGGCGCGCATCGCGCCGCAGCTGAATGCTGCGCAGGTGGACTGGGGCGTGACCGGCAGCGTCGGCTTTACGCTGGCCAGCGGCATTGACGTGCTGCATGCAGGCAGCGACCTGGACCTGCTGGTTACGGCGGGAACGCCGCTTTCGGCCGAACTGGCCCGCACTCTGGCCGCCTTGCTCGACGATGCGCAAGCGCGCATCGACATCCAGGTGGCCACCCCGTTTGGCGCGTTCGCGCTGCGCGAGCGCGTGCGCACCGGCGGCCGCGTGTTGCTCAAAACGGCGACTGGCCCTGTCATGAGCCAGGACCCTTGGCAGCCGCAGCCATGAGCACACTATTCACCTTTCCGGGGCAAGGCGCCCAGCGCCCCGGCATGCTGCATGCGCTGCCCGACCACCCTGCCGTGCGCGCTACTGTAAGCGAGACCAGCGAAGTGCTCGGGCGCGATGTGCTGGCGCTGGACAGCGCGGCCGAACTAGCGTCCACCGTGGCCGTGCAGTTGTGCCTGTTGACCGCTGGCGTGGCGATGGCGCGCTGCCTGCTTGCCGAAGGCGCCAAACCCGATGCCGTGGCCGGCCTGTCGATCGGCGCCTTCCCGGCGGCGGTCTGCGCAGGCGTGCTGGACCATGCCGATGCGGTCAGACTGGTGGCGCAGCGCGCAACGCTGATGGAGCAAGCGTATCCGAGCGGCTATGGCATGACAGCGATCCTCGGCATGGAGCTGGGCCCGCTGGAGCGCATCATCGCGCAGGTGCACGGACCGGCGTCGCCGGTCTACCTGGCCAATCTTAATGCGCCCGCCCAGTTCGTGATTGCCGGCGCCTCGACGGCCATGGCACGCGTTGCGGAGCTGGCGCTGGACAGCGGCGCGCACGCGGCCAAACCCATTGCCATCAGCGTGCCCTCGCACTGCGCTCTGCTCGACGGCGCGGCAATCGAGCTCGCTCGCGCGTTCGAGGGTGTGCGCATCAACCGGCCGCGCCTGCGCTACTTCAGCGCTAGCGCGGCACGCGAGCTGCGCGATCCGGCGCGCATCGCCGCCGACCTGGCGCGCAACCTTGCCGTGCCGGTGCGCTGGCATGAGGCCATGCTGCTGGCGCGCGAATGCGGCGTGCGCCTGGCGGTGGAAATGCCGCCCGGCAATGTGCTGACGCGGCTGGCCGCGCCGCTGCTGCCGGACGGCATCGCCGTGGCCTGCGCCGACACGCGCATCGACAGCGTGGTGGCGCTCACAGCGCGTGAAGCGCTGCGGGCGTCGTCCTGAACCGGGCCATCAGCCCAGCGGCAACGCCGTGCTGTACAGGACCTGCTTGAGCGCAAAGCTGGAGCGGATGCTGGACACGCCGGGAATGCGCGTGATCTGGTCGATGATCAGCCGCTCCAGCGCTTCCACATCGGCCACCACCACGCGCAGCAGATAGTCTGCATCGCCCGACATCAGGTAGCACTCCATCACCTGCGGCAGGGTGGTGATGCGCCGCTCGAAGGCATCCAGGGTTTCGCGGCGCTGCTTGTCCAGCGAGATCTGGATAAACACCACCACCTTCAGCCCGAGCCGGCGCGCGTCCAGCAGCGTGACACGGCGCGAGATCACGCCTTGCTTTTCCAGCTGCTTGACCCGCGCCAGGCAGGGCGAGGGGGACAGGCTGACGCGGCTGGCCAGTTCCACGTTGGTCAGGCTGGCGTCTCGCTGCAGCTCGTTGAGGATCCGGATATCCGTGGCGTCCAGGTCGATGTCCAGCACGTTGCACTCCTGTTTTTTTATATGACAGCATTCTATGCCGCAACGACACGCATTTGCAGCCGCTTTCGGTTTTTGCTGCGGCGCAATAAACCGTAGACTTTCCAGCATCCCCCTCCCATCTCATGGCGGCGGGACAACCTGGTCAAAGAATCGAGTCGAAGCATGCAAGTACAACAAGGATGGCGCCGGTTTATTCCCCTCGCCTGCGCCGTGGCGATCTGGGGCGGCAACTGGCCGGTCATGAAGCTGGGCCTGACCCACGTCAGCCCGCTCTGGTTTGCCGCAGCGCGCTTCGTCTCGGCCGCCGCCATCAGCTTCCTGGTGCTGGGTGCATTTCGCCGGCTGCGCGTGCCCACGCGGCAGGAATGGCCGCTGGTGATCGGTGTGGGCCTGCTGCAGATGGCGGCCTTCACCGCGCTGGCGCTGTGGGCGCTGCAGTACGTGCCGCCGGGGCGGGCCTCGGTGATCGCCTATGCCACCTCGGTGTGGGTGATTCCGCTGTCGTCGCTGGTGCTCAAGGAGCGGCTGTCGCGCCCACAGTGGATCGCCACCGGCCTGAGCTATGCCGGCATCGCGCTGATGATCGCCCCGACCGTGCGGGACTGGCAGTTGCATACCGCCGTGGGCCTGGTGATGCTGCTCGGCGCGTCGCTGGCCTGGTCGCTCAGCATCATCCAGCTGCGCGCCAACCGCACGGTGCGCCTGGGCGCGGACATGATCCCGTGGGAAACCGCCGTGGCCTCGGTGCCGCTGGTGGTGCTGGCACTGCTGCGTGACGGCGCGCCCCACTTCCTCTCGGTGCCGGAGATCTGGCCGCTGCTGTTCTACACCGGACCGCTGGCCACCGCACTGACCTTTATCGTGGTGCTCAACATGACGCAGGCCTTGCCGCCTGCAGCCACCTCGATCGCCATGCTGTGCGTGCCGCTGATCGGGCTGGTGGTCTCGGCGGTGGCGTTCCAGGAGCGGATCTCGGCGGATCTGTCGGCCGGGCTGGCGCTGATCGCGTTGGGGGTGGCAACGTCGGCGCTGGCGCCGTGGCTGGGACGGCGGCTGCAGTGGCGCGGCGCCTGATGCTTTGGAAATTAAGCATCAAACGTTACAAGAAGACACAGTTGTATTACCCCGCTAATACCTGACATCGGCGCGCCGGCTTACAGTGGAGCCAATCACTAACCGGAGCCACCCGTGCGGAAAACTGCCACCCTTTGCGTCATTGCTGCTGTTGCAGGCCTTGCATCCAGCGCCGCATTCGCGCGCGTGGATGTGGACATCGGCATCGGCATGCCCGGCCCGGTGTTTGTCGCGCCGGCTCCCGTCTACCAGCCAGCCCCCGTGTACCGGGCCGCGCCAGTCTATGAACCGGCCCCGGTGTATGTGCAGCCCCAGCCGGTGGTAGTGACAGGCCCGGGTTACTATGGCCCCGGCTACTACGGCCCCGGTATGCGCGAGCGCGCCTGGCGCGAACGTGAATGGCGTGAACACGAGTGGCGTGAACGCGATCGGCGCGAGCGTGATTGGCACGAACACGACCATGACCGCGACCGCGAATGGCGCCGTTGATGGCGCGGACGTGGCTCCTCCTGCTGGTCGTGGTGCTCCTGCGGCCAGCGGCTATGAGATCGAGGCCAGAGGCAGGTTCAGCAGCAGATTCTGCGGCTTCACCTTGAGGATCCCGGCCTCGTTCATCGCCGCCGCCAGGTAGACGGGCCGGCCAGCCACATCCGGGCGCACCACGGATGGATCGGCAAAATCCAGCCGGAACAGCGACAAGATGCGCCGCTGCCGCTGCGGCTCCAGTTCCACGCCGCGATACAGGTCATTGAGCAACAGCGTGGCCTGCGCGTCCAGCCCGATATGCCAGGCCCACTGCCGGTCCTCGATCGCGGAGAGCGGCATCACCGTCACCTCCACCCCGAAGAAATGCCGCACCCAACGCGCGAGCACGCGGCTGAACGCCGCTAGCGCCGCGCTGCCGCTGGCGAAGCGGATCACCGTGTCGTGGCGCTCGCTGCGTCCCCAGTAAGCCTGCGCGTTATCGCGATCCAGTACATCCAGTTCCACCTTGCGCGCCGGGACCTGCGCTTCGGCCAGCATGCGGCCTAGCTCGCCGTAAACACTGCCCGACGCGTGCAGCTCGACGGTGTCGGCATCGGCCAGCATCACCCCGCCTTCCTGCAGCGAGACCTTCTGCGCGCGGGAGAACAACTCCGCGGCGCGCCACTCCATCGGATCCGGCTTGTCACTGTCATGCAGGATGCCGTGCACGATCAGGTGCGCAAGCTGGTCGATAAAGACCGGCGGCACCCTGACGTTGCCCTCGCGGAAAATATCCAGATAGGCCGCCTCGATGGTCGGCGCGGCAAGCAGGCGCTCGCGCATGGCCAGCACCACGGCGTAGTTGTCGCGGGCATCGGGGTCTTGCAAGGCGGTAAGCTCGCTGGCTGGCACGGCCCGCCGTGGCTCGGCGATCAACGCAGCATGCAACGCCCGCTCGGCGTCGCAAGATTCGTCCACCGGTGCTACCTCCGGGCGGCGCCACCACATCCGCAGCAGGTGGTCGCTGGCCAGCAACTGGCCGTCGCCGTCGCGCGCAGCGGGGTCGAAGCCGGAATGGGGCCAGCGGGCGGGGATGGATTCAACCATGGTGGGTTAGCAAACAAGGGGAGCCTCAGTATCCCATAGGCCGCGGCAGCGAGCCCCTTGCGCCTTGGCAGAAAAGAACCAGTTTCCTGGCGCGCGGCCATTGCGCGGCTCGCTTGGGAGAACCCGCACAGACCGCACTTGATTGCCGAGCGCAATACTCCGACCAGAGTATGTACGCTGCAAACCGCCCGCGCGGATACTTTCCCTCCTGCACAATTCACGGGGCGAACCATGCACTTCAGCGCCAGGGCTGACGCCAATCACGCACGGCAACACCCGTCCCAGCGCGGACAGTCACGCCACTTTGCCGACATTGATCAGTTGCTGGGCCCGCGAGAACAACGCTACTTCGGATCCGGATTCAAGCGCGTCCAGTATCGCGTGATAGCGCCCTGCACCGACATCGCAGCGCTGCCATGCCAGGGCAAGGTTGCGGTCATCTATCCTCAGGACTGGTCCAGGAAGTCCACCGGCGCTACGGCGCCGCCGCATCTCTCGACAGTGGACGCAACCCATCTGGGCGCGGTGCTCTCCGAGTGGGCGGTAGCTCAGCGATTCACGACAAGTCCGTCCGAGCCTGAAGTGCTGATCAATCGCTGTGAGATTCGCAGTGGAATTGCACCCGATGAACAGCTCGACGCCCTGCCTTATGCCATCCATCGCATTGTCACCGAGCCGCTCAAGGATCGCCGCTCGCTCTACCGCTTTTCCACGCGGATTGAACTGCAGCTTGGCGGCATGGAACTGGCGGTGACCCTGACCCACAATGGGCAGCCGCGCAACGATGCGACACACGTCGACAACACCGGAATGCTCGAACACGATGCGCCGCAATCGGTAGCCGGCAGGCTGGCGATCGGCGGCGTCTACGGGATCGATCTGCACCATCTCATGCTCAGTCCCGACGACGGCCATGCCATCGCGGAGACCATCTTCAGTGCCCCTACATCCGTCTACCGAACGCTTTCCAATGTGGAGTTCGTATTGGCTTGCGCCCAGATGGCGCAAGCCGTCATCTACCAGAAAGACAGGATTTCACGAACCCGGAGCAATACGCTCTGGATGCGGGATTTCATTATCAGCACCGCCGTGCCCTGCAAGGTCCGCCGCCAGCAATTGATCGAGCTGCACACGTTGAGCCACAAGCGCAGGCGCGCGAATGGATGCAATTGGTCCGTCTTCCGGTTCCTATGCCAGCTTGGCACAATGACCGCCACCTTCACATTCGCCCACCACCTCCCCGCGACGGAAGAAGATGCCCCGCCTGCGAGCAGGGACTGACATGCGCATCGTGATCTCCGGCACTTACTCCACCGGCAAGTCGACCACGACCGATGCCCTGGGTTACCTGACCGGCATTCCCCGCACCAATGCCCGCACCATGCGCGAAATCATGCCGGAAGCGCTACCGGGCAAGGTGCTTGAGCAGTGCAGCATTCCCGAACTGATGGAACTCTGCCTGTGGCGGTTCAAGGAGCGTGTCGTGTCCGAGCACATGTGTGGAGACACCTACATTTCGGACGGCTCCTGCCTGCACGAGTGGATCTATGCCCGAGGCCGCCTGATCGCGGGGATCAATCCCGCCAATGGGCCACTAACCCGTGGCCTGCGCAAGCTACTGGGCTTGCGCTATCGCCCCACGCATGAACACATCTTTGAGCGACTCATGCACGCGGTGGAGGCGCACGCCCGCGCCTCGTATGAGGAGGTGATCCACCTGCCGATCGAGTTCCCGATGACCGACGATGGCCATCGCCCCGTCTCGGAAGCGTTTCGCCGCATGACGGAGCGCATGCTGCTGGAGAGGTTGCAGGCGCTTGGCATTCCCTGCCGCGTGGTGGGCGGATCGATCGAACAGAGACTCGCGCAAATTACAGCGCTCTATGGATGGCCGCACCTATGCAGCATCCCCGACGCCATCGCCATGGCCCGCGCCAACGCGGCACGCATCGAGCAGGAGAGCAACGCCCGCCATCAGTCGTTCCGTGAAGGCATGGACTGGCGCCATCGCCTGGCGCGCGAATTAAGCACCTTGTAAAGCGTTCACACCGCCCAGAAGGCCGAGTCTTCTGCCTTCCAGTTTCCCACCGCCAACAACGCAAAAAGGAGTTCCCCATGCCCAGGATTGCCATCGTCTATCAAAGTAACGCAGGCCACACCGCCGTGCTCGCCCATGCGGTCCAAGTGGGCGCGCAGTCGATCGCCAACACAACCACAAGCCTCATTCCTGTCTCTGAGGTGAACAGCCGCTGGAGCGAACTCGACCAGGCCGACGCAATCATCTTTGGCGCCCCCACGTTCATGGGGAACGTCCCTGCCGACTTCAAGCGATTCATGGATGACTCCTCCGTCGTCTGGGCGTCGCAGGGCTGGCGTAACAAGCTTGCGGCCGGGTTCACTTGCTCGGCATGCTGGAGCGGGGACAAGCTGAACACCCTGATGCAAATGACGATCTTTGCCGCGCAACACGCCATGATCTGGGTACCGCTGGGTACGATGCCCGGCTATCACACCAGCCAGGGAACCCCGCGGGACCTGAACCGGGTCGGCGGCTTCCTGGGCGCCATGGCCCAGGCCAATGCGGACGAATCGCCCGATGTCGCTCCGCCGCAATGCGATCGCGATACGGCTCAGGCACTGGGCAAGCAAGTCGCCGAGGCTGCCACCCGGTTCATCTACGGCACGCGCTGATTGAGCGCGGGCCAAGTTCGAGAATTATCCGCTTGACCCGAGGACATACCCGGACGATGATTTCCGGGTACTTCGGCGCCGGCACCAGCGGTTGTGGCATGCGCCTCCATAACGATCGGCGGACACGACACATCGCTCACCCGGCGCGCGCTCCGTCCCTACCCATCCAACCCACCGTGCGCATCCAATGCGCAAGGGCAGGTGCTTAAGGAGCGACAACGATGGACATGCATGCGTCTGCGCTTTATGTGAAAGCACCTTCCAGCCGTGGCCGGGAGATTCAGCAGTCCATGCGGTCCGCCGCGATTGCGGATCCGGATAGCTTCCTGCACTGGTCACGCACCTGGCTCAATGAACTGATCCCGCACCAGATGTCCGCATTCGGCCTGACCACCAAACATACCTTGGGGGTCAGGCCACTCGAAACGTTCACCTTTCGCGTGCCGGAGGCCTACCTGCAACAGGTTACGCGTAGCCCAGGCGTGGGCTGCCCGGTTTTTTCGCACTGGATCCTGGCGCGCACTCCTCAGTTTTTCTGCCCGGACATGGCCGGCGAGAACGTGGCATTGGCGTCGTTATTCAAGCAATACGCGCTTGGCAATCTTTTTCTCCACGGACACGTCGATGCGGACCGCGGGCTGGCGTCTTATTTCGCGCTGTTCGGCGTGGATACGGCGCGCCGCGCTCACCACGAGCACCATGCCGAGGCGGTTGCCCTCGGGGTCCACGAAGCTCTCGTCAAGATCCATCATCTCAGAGGGAGCGGCAATCCCGCGAGCGCGGCCGTACGATCCCTCACCAAAGCGGAGCAAGCGGTCTTCCATTGGCTCCGCCAAGGCAAGACCAACTGGGAAATCGCACGTATCCTCAACAAGAGCGAGTGGACGGTGAAGACCCAGGTTCAACACATCCTGCGCAAACTGGATGCCAGGAACCGGCAGGTGGCGATATCCCGCTAAGTGGCCGTTTCATGAAGCGAAGCGGTTCTGGCTAAGCGCCCTGGCTGGACATTACCGCCTGCCGCAAACGCGCCACGCCTTCCACGATCTGCGTATCGGACGCGGTGGCGAACGATAGCCGCAGCGCGGCCGAGCGCTGTCCGTCCACGCCAAAGCTGGCGCCCGGCACATACATCACGCGCGCCGCGATGGCGTGCGGCAGCAGGCTGGCCGCGTCGGCCACGCCCTCGATCTCGCACCACAGGAACATGCCGCCTTGCGGGGTTTCGCAGCGCAGCGCGGAACCGAACGCATCGGCCAGGGCCTGCACCATCAGGTCGCGCTTGTGGCGGTAAAGGTCGATGATGCGCGCGGTCTGGCGGGGCAGCAGGCCGTCCGCCAGGCAGCTTGCCATGGCGAGCTGCAGCCACGGCGAGGTACACAGATCGCAGACTTGCTTGGCGATCACCGCGCGCCGCAGGATTTCGGCGGGCCCGGCCATCCAGCCCAGGCGCAGCCCGGGCGCCATGGTCTTGGAGAAGCTGCCGAGATAGATCACCCACGGTGTCAGCGCGGGCTCCTGCGCGGCCAGAGACAGCAGCGAGGGCAGCGGCTCGCCGTCAAAGCGCAGGCTGCCGTAGGGATCGTCTTCCACCACCACGATGCGGTGCTGCGCGGCGAGCGCGAGCACGGCGCGGCGGCGCGCCAGCGCCAGCGTGCGCCCGCTCGGGTTGGCGAAGGTGGGCACCAGATAGAGCAGGCGCGGCCGTTCGGCGTCGGGGCAATCCGCCAGCATGGTGGCAAGGGCCTGCACGCACAGCCCGTCCTGGTCGGAAGGGATGGCGCGCACGGCGGCGCCGGCGAGCCGCAGCGCCTGCACGGCGGCGGGATAGGTCGGCGTTTCCACCCACACCGGCGTGCCCGGCGCGACAAAGGCCCGCACCAGCAGGTCGAAGCCTTGCTGCGAGCCCGAAGTCACCACAACCTGCTCCGGTGGCAATGGCGCGCCGCGCTCCGCCATCAGCGCGGACAATGCCTGGCGCAGCGCGGGCATGCCCTCGGTCGGCCCATACTGCAGGCATTGCGCGGGATTGGTGGCCATGACCTTGGACGCGGCATCCTGCAGCGCGGTGGCATCGAAGCTGGCCGGCGAGGGATAGCCACCCGCGAACGAGATCATGTCCGGCAGGCTCATGTAGGGAAACAGCTCGCGGATGGGCGAGCCTTGCGGCTCCCGCATGGCCGGCGCGAACGCGTAAGGATGGACTGGCGTGCTCATGAGAGGCTCGGTGTGGGATCAGTCGATCGGTCGATCAGTCGATCAATCGACGGTGGCGCCGGAGAGCTTGACGATCTCGCCCCACTTGCGGCGATCGTTGCGCACCAGTTCGGCGAACGCTTCCGGCGAGTTCGGCGCCAACTCGGCGCCCTGCTCGCGCAGTTTGGCCTGGATGGCGGGATCGCTGGTGGCGCGTGCCAGGTCGCGGCTGATCTTCTGTGCAATCGCGGCGGGCAGGCCCTTGGGCGCAAACAGGCCGAACCACGGGCTGGCGTCGAAGCCTTCGACCGGCCCGGCCGCTGCCACGGTGGGCACATTGGGCAGCGCCGCCGAACGAGCTGCGGAGGTAACCGCCAGCGCCTTGAGCTTGCCGGCACGGACGAACTGGATCGATGCGGGCAAGTTATCGAACATCACGTCGACGCTGCCGCCCATCAGGTCGGCCAGCGCCGGGCTGCTGCCCTTGTAGGCAACGTGGCTCATCTGCGTACCGGTCATGCGCTGGAACAGCTCGCCCGCCAGATGGGTCGACGTGCCGTTGCCGGCCGAGGCCATGTTGACCTTGGCGGGATTGGCCTTGAGGTAGGCGATGAACTCCGCCAGCGTGGTCACGCGGGCGCGCTCGGCAAATGCCGGCGAGATCACCACCACGTTGGGCACCTTGGCCACCAGCGAAACGGGCACGAAGTCCGCCGCGGCGTCGTAGGGCAGCTTCTTGTACAGCGTGGGATTGATGCCGAACTCGCCGACCGAGCCCATCAGCAGCGTGTAGCCATCCGCCGGCGACTTGGCCGCCACGCCGGTGCCAACGATGCCGCCGGCGCCAGGACGGTTGTCCACCAGCACCGGCTGCTTCCACATCACGGTAAGCTGGTCGCCGATCATGCGCGCCACCATGTCGGTGGTGCCGCCGGCCGGATACGGCACGATGATGCGGACCGGCTTGTTAGGGAAGTCGTCCGCACTGGCCGTGGCCGCGGTCACGGCCAGCAAACCCATTGAAATGCCGCAATGGCCGATGATGCGAAGCAGTCGATTCATGCCGGTCTCCTCGTTTCCTTATTGGTTGTGATGTCCCGTCTCTGGTCTCTTGGGGGGCGGGGAACGCCGGAAGGCCTATAGGCAACATTCCGGGAGTTCGGCATTTTTAGTCATCAACTTTTTTACTTCAAGCGAGATTTACGCATAGGATGATAACTTTCATGCATCAACCTGGGGTGCCAGTGAGATGCCCAAGTCAACCGCCCCTTGCCACTCGCCCCATGAGCGCCTCCCGCATTCCCAGCCTCAGCAGCCTGCGCGCCTTCGAAGCCGCCGCCCGACACCAGAACCTGCGCCGGGCCGCGGCGGAACTCTGCCTGAGCGAGAGCGCCGTCTCGCGCCAGATCGCCACACTGGAAAGCCAGCTCGGCGTGGCGCTGTTCCACCGCGCCAACCAGCGCGTCAGCCTGACGCCGGCCGGATCGCTATACGGCTACCAGGTACGGGAAAGCCTGCAAAAGCTGCAGCGCGACACGCTGGACATCATGGCGCACGAGGGCGCGGGCGGTATCGTGGAACTGGCCTGCGTGCCGACCCTGGCAGTGGAATGGCTGATCCCCCGCTTGCCGGCGTTCTACGCGCAGCATCCACAGGTGGTGGTCAACTTCAGCGCGCAAGCGGATGTGTTCCTGTTCGACGGCACGCCGTACGACGCTGCCATCCACTACGGCGAAGCCAACTATCCGGGCGGCCGCGCCGACCCGCTGTTCGATGAAGAATCGGTGCCGATCTGCCATCCTGAGCTGTTTGCCGGCGAAGGGCCGGTCAGCGCCCAGCGCATCGCGCAGGCGCCCTTGCTGCACCTGTCGACGCGCCGGCTGGACTGGAAGAACTGGATGGAGGCGGCCGGTGTGGGCGACGTCAACGCCATGCGCGGCACGCGCTATGACCACCACAGCATGGTGATCAGCGCCGCCCGCGCCAAGCTGGGCGTGGGCCTGGTGCCGCGCTTCCTGGTGGAGGAGTACCTGGCGCTGGGCCTGCTGGTGATGCCGGTGGCGCAGGCCATGCGCTCGCAGCGCGCCTACTACCTGGTGGCGCCGGACTCGCGGCCAATGAGCGATGCGATGTCGCGCCTGCGGACCTGGCTGCTGGCGGCGGCGCAGGATTTTGCCGCGCGGCAGGCCTCGGGGCGGGCCCCGGGGCTTGCACAGGACGTTTAATCAGAAAATTTGAATATCGAATACGATACAGGGACCCTTATCGATCCCGTACCAGATCTATCCTTTGTCACATGGAGACGGAATATGTTCTCCCAATTTCAACAAGGCAGATAGATCATGAGAATTACCACCGCCCGCCTGTTCCTCGCTGCCGCCATCGCCGGCACCGCCCTGCTCTCCTTGAACTCCGCCTTTGCCGCGGACGCCCGCGGCACCCACGCCGGCGACAACTACGGCTACGTGCACCGCTCGGCCGACGCCTATACCGATGGCGCGCGCAAGGTCGACGTGTTCAGTGACGGCGCCCGCACGGTCAAGCATGACTATCCGTTCGGTTTCTCCGTGTGAGCATCAAGCAAGCGCTGCACGGAAAGCACAGACAGCACAGACAGCACAGACAGCAGGAACGCATCATGACCGTCAAAGACACCGCCCTGATCCTCGCCGGATGGATCGCCGCCTGCCTGGGCAGCGGCTACCTCGTGACCTTCGCCGCGCAGGCGCTGCAGCGTTAGGGCTGACACGCTTGCGCGCCTGGGCGGTTGAGCGCTGGCAAGGCAAGCGCCGCGCATTCTGGCATGATTCCGGATGTCCGAAACGGCCGTGCATCTGCCACAAGCCTGCCCCCGCCTGCTACCGCCCACTTAGCCCTTCACGTTGGCAGCCTCCAGCACTTCGGCCAGCTTGCGCCCGGCGTCCAGCGCCGCCGGAAAGCCACAGTACACCGCGCTGTGCACCACCAGTTCACGCAATTCCAGCGGCGTCACGCCATTGGCCAGGGCGCCGCGCAGATGGCCGGTCAGTTCCTGCGGCCGGTTGAGCGCGATCAGCATCGATACCGTGGCCAGGCTGCGCTGCTTGCGGTCCAGGCCGTCACGCGTCCACACCGTGCCCCAGGCGAACTCCGTCACCAGTTGCTGCAGGCCGACATCGCCCTGCTGTTGCGCGGCGTCGAACGCGCGCTGCACGTGTTGTTCTCCCATGACTTCCGAACGTACCTGCCGGCCGGCTTCGAAGGCCGGCGTTTGCGCGTAGGCGGCGGGATCTTGCCTGGCTTGCGTCATCTTGCTATCTCCTGTGATTGCATGGGTCATTGGGCAGGCACGCCGCGTCCTGGCGGATACGCGGCGCCTGCGGCCTACGGCGTTGCCCCTTACTTGAACGGTGTCTGCAGGATGCCCATCACGGTACGGATGCCATCGCGGTAATTGCCCAACCGCATGTTCTCGTCGTAGCTGTGCTGGTTATTGTCCGCATTGACCAGCGGCACGATCACGAACGGCGCCTGCAGCGCCTGCACCGCCGCGCCGGTCGGCACGGTGCCACCCATCATGCGGATCTGCACCGGTGCCTTGCCGTAGGACTGCTGCATGGCCTGAGTGAGCCACCGGCTGATCGGCGCCGACAGGTCCGTGCGCGCTGCGGAGCTGGAGGCCGAGACCTCGCCCGCGGTGACCGAAGCAAGCTTGGGATAGCGCGCGCGGTCGTCGTCGGTAGGCTCGCCCTTGACCAGGTGGTAGCCCTGTTTTTCCACGTGCTGCCTGACGAGGCCGAACAGGGATTGCGGGCTGGTCTCCGGCACGGTGCGGATATCGATTTCGGCCACCGCCACTTCCGGAATGATGGTGCGGGCCTTCTCGCCCACGTCGCCGGCGGCCATGCCGCGCACGTTCAGCGTGGGGTACTGCATGGCCTCCTGGTAGTTGGCACCAACGCGCTCGGCGCGCGCGATGCCCAGGCGGCGGCGCAGCGCGGCCTCGTCGTCTGGCACGGCGGCCATGATGCGGCGCGCGCGTTCATCGATCTTTACCGGCTTGTAGTAACCGGCAATGGTGACGCGGCCGTCGTCGTCCTTCATGGTGGCGAGCAGGTTTGCCAGCCGCTGCGCGGGGTTGGCGGCATAGTTGCCGTAGTGGCCGCTGTGCAGGCCCTGGCTGGCGCCGAATACCTTGAGCTGCACCAGCAGCACGCCGCGGTTGCCGAAGATCAGCGTGGGCTGGTTGCTCTGGTGCATGGGGCCATCGAAGATCACCATGCCGTCATTGCGCAGCAGCGCCAGGTTGTCCGCGATCACCTTGCCCAGCGACGGCGAGCCCTTCTCCTCCTCGGAATCCAGCAGCACCTTGATATCGACCGCCGGGTCCACCCCGGCGGCCTTGAGCGCATCCATGGCGGCCAGGAACATCACGATGGGGCCCTTGTCGTCGGACGACGAACGCCCGAACACGCGCCATTCGGGATCGACCTGGCCGGCGTAGAGTTTGTCCAGCGGCAGCGTTTCCCACTTGCCATCGGCGCTGCGCGCCTTGAGCGTAGCCTCCCACGGGCTGGGCTGCGCCCATTGCGACGGCGTTACCGACTGGCCGTCGAAATGCATGTAGAACAGCACGGTCTTGCGCGGGCCAGCGTTTTGCTGCGTGCTGGCGGGATATTCGGCGTAGACCATCGGCTTGCCATTATTGGGCAGCTCGCGCGCCTGGAAGCCACGCCGGGCGAAGGCCTTGACCAGCCAGTCCGCGTTCTTCTGGATATCCGCCGGCACGGTGGCGTCGTTGGGCAGCGCCAGCAACTCGACCCATTCGCGGTAACTGCGCGCCGCGGCCTGATCGGCGTGCTGCTGCAGCTGCACGCCGTCGAGCGTGGCGGCGTGCGCGCCAGCGGCCAGCAGCATGGCGCCAAGGGCGCTGCACACGGTCGCGCGGACAGCGCTGCGCAAGGGGGACTGGAAGGTATGGGAATGGGTATGCAGGGGGGCGCAATGCGGCGCGCTGCCAGGCGCGCGGGCAAGGGAACGTAGTCTCATGGCTCTTGTTGGATAGGAAAGTGCATGGCGACGGATACGGCGGGCGGGCCGCAAGACAGCCGCGCGGCCCGCACCCGGCAGTCTGAACCGCTACATGCAACTTGTCCACGCGCGGCGCCCCTGGCGGCGCGCCTTCATCGGGCCCGGCAGCGCGCAGGCACCTTCAGGGACCCTGCTCATCGGGCGACCGGGAAAAGCCCTCCTCGCGGCGCGCAATGGCACTGGCCAGCCCGAATTCCATGGCAAAAAGCAGGATCAGCGCGAGCATGGCCAGCGCGCCGATCGCCAACCGATAGTAGATCCACATGGCGGCAAGCCGGAACATCCGACAGAGTTGTCCTATCTGCAGCGTAGATTTCCCCGCATCAAAAAGGCGCTGAGATGCCACGGCACGGTGCAAAAAAACCGTCAAAACGGGGAATTGGAAGGCTCTCGGAAGGCTCGTGGAAGGCGCCGGCGATTGCGCCCGACTTGATCTGGATCCAGGCAGGGTTGCCCGCAGGGTGCCATCATGACCGTAGTGACCGCCCCCGGGCCACCCCGGCGGGGGCCGCCATGCCGACAACGATCACAGCCACTACAGGAGATAGCCGCCATGACCAACATCGTGCTCGCCACCGACGGTTCGCCCTTTTCCGACGCAGCCGCCCGCTTCATCGCCGAAGGCAAATTGCTGCAAAGCGGCTTTACCGTGCATGTGGTCCATGTGACGCCCGATGTCACCGGACAGGTACGCGCCTTCGTCAGCAAGGAAACCATCGACGCCTGGCATCAGGAAGAAAGCGGTAAGGCCATGCAGTCCGTGGCCGACATCCTCGGCGCCGCGGGCATCGCCTTCGAGCAACATGCGCTGCACGGCTTTGCGCCGGAGCGCATCGTCGCCTACGCCGCCAGCGTGGACGCACGCGGCATCGTCATGGGCACGCACGGCCGCGGCTCGTTCTTCGATGCGGTGATTGGTTCGGTGGCGGGACGGGTGCTGGCGCACGCCCCGTGCCCGGTCGTCCTGGTCAAGGCCCCGGGCAAGAAGTAAGGCAGCCGGCCTGGGCTGGCCGGTGCCAGGTCAGACCGGCCAGAGCGGCGGCTCGTCCATCAGCGCGACCTGCTCGCGCAGCTCGAGGATGCGGTCCTGCCAGTAGCGGGCAGTCCCAAACCACGGGAATGCCGCCGGAAAGGCCGGATCGCGCCAGCGGCTGGCCAGCCAGGCGCTGTAATGCAGCAGGCGCAGCGTGCGCAGCGCCTCGATCAGGTAAAGCTCACGCGGCTGGAATTCCGCGAAATCCTCATAGCCGGCCAGGATGTCGGCCATCTGGCCCTGCTGGGCGGCGCGGTCGCCTTCCAGCAGCATCCACAGATCCTGCACCGCCGGCCCCATGCGGCTATCGTCGAAATCGACAAAGTGCGGCCCGGGTGGGCGCGAACCCGCATGCGACTCCTCGATCCACAGCACATTGCCGCGATGGCAATCGCCATGCAGGCGCAACTGCGCGACATCGCCCGCGCGCTCGAAGCAGCGGCGAGCGCCATCCACGGCGAGGTCGGCAACCGCCTGCCAAGCCGGGCGCAGTTCCAGGGGAATACAGTCTTGCGCCAGCAGCCAGTCGCGCGGGGCCACCCCGAAGGTGTCCACGTCGATGGTGGGGCGTGCCTGGTAAGGATGCGTGGCGCCGAGCGCATGGATGCGGCCGATGAAACGGCCAAGCCAGGTCAGCGTATCGGCACGATCCAGCTCCGGTTCGCGCCCCCCGCAGCGGGGAAACACCGCGAAGCGAAAACCCGCATGCGCCAGCAGCGTGGCGCCGTCGCGCGCGATGGCCGGCACCGCCGGAATCTCGGCGTCGGCCAGTTGCCGCACGAAAGCATGCTCTTCCAGGATGGCGGCGTCGCTC
This sequence comes from Cupriavidus sp. GW821-FHT02F09, assembly GCF_059421605.1. Taxonomy (NCBI): domain Bacteria; kingdom Pseudomonadati; phylum Pseudomonadota; class Betaproteobacteria; order Burkholderiales; family Burkholderiaceae; genus Cupriavidus; species Cupriavidus sp. GW821-FHT02F09. The sequence goes on along the minus strand of NZ_JBWKVH010000033.1, from coordinate 7,794 downwards.
CAGCGGCCGGGGCGGTAGAACTTGACCACCACCGGCGCGCTGCCTTCGATCCCCACCTGCCAGACCCGGTTCTCATAGCTATTGAGCGCCAGCAGGCGGCCATCCGGCTCGAACCCGGCGGCCTCCATGGCATCCAGCATCAGGTCCGGCGTGAGGCTGGCGTAGGGCACGCCATCGCCATCGATGGGCGTGCCGCCGTCGCCGGGCACCTGAAGGTCAAACCCTGAACTGGACATTGCGCGTGGCAGCCGTTGGGGAACGTTATGGAGTTAGCGCGTGGGCTTGGCGCGCTGGCCGCCCAGCAGCGCGGCTTGCGGCGCCGGACGGCGGCCGCGTGCCGCCGGATCCTGTCCGGTGCGCGGCTGCGCGGCGTGGGTGTTGGCACCGGCGCGGTTGCCGTTGACATCGCCATTGCGATCACGGTTGCCATTGCCAGCAGCACGGTTGCCGTTGGCCTCGCCGGTGCGGTTGCCATTGGCCTGACCGTTGCGCGGGCTGCCTTGCCCGACCGAAGCGGGTCGTGCGCTGCCCTGCGCCGGACGCTGGCCCGGTGCCTGCGGCGCGCGGCGCTGGCCTTGCCCATCGGCCGCCGCGGGAGCCTGGCTGCGGCCTTGTGGCGCGCGTGCCGGACGTTGCTGGCGCTCGCCAGCTTCCGCTGCCGGTGCACGGCCGCGCGGCTGGCCGCCGGCGGGTGCCTGGCCGCGGCCACGGCCACCACCACCGTTGCCCTGGCCCTGGCCCTGGCCGCGTGCCTGCCGGCCCTTCTGGATCGGCTCGGCCGGAATGCTCGGATCGACCTCGAAGCCCGGCAAGATGGTTTGCTCGATCTGGCGCTTGATCAGCCGCTCGATATCGCGCATCAGCGAGATTTCATCCACGCAGACCAGCGAGATCGCCTCGCCCTCGGCGCCGGCGCGGCCGGTACGGCCGATACGGTGCACGTAGTCTTCGGGCACGTTGGGGAGGTCGTAGTTGACCACGTGGGGCAGTTGGTCGATGTCGATGCCGCGCGCGGCGATATCGGTCGCCACCAGCAGGCGCAGCGTGCCGGCCTTGAACTCGGTCAGCGCGCGCGTGCGGGCCGACTGGCTCTTGTTGCCGTGGATCGCCAATGCCGACAGGCCGTCCTTGTCGAGCTGCTCGGCCAGGCGGTTGGCGCCGTGCTTGGTGCGGGTAAACACCAGCACCTGGTGCCAGTCGTTCTCGCGCACCAGGTGGGCCAGCAGTTCGCGCTTGCGCTCGCGGTCCACCGGGTAGACGCGTTGCGCCACGGTTTCGGCCGTGGTATTGCGGCGCGCCACTTCAATGGAAGCGGGGTTGTCCAGCAGGCGGTCGGCCAGGCCACGGATCTCGTCAGAGAAGGTGGCCGAGAACAGCAGGTTCTGGCGCTTCGGCGGCAAGACGTTGAGGATCTTGCGGATGTCGTGGATGAAGCCCATGTCGAGCATGCGGTCGGCTTCGTCCAGCACGAGCATTTCCACGTGCGACAGGTCGATGGTGCGCTGGGACAGGTGATCGAGCAGGCGGCCGGGCGTGGCCACCACGATATCGACACCACGCTTGAGCTGTTCGATCTGCGGGTTGATGCCCACGCCGCCGAACATCACCATGGAGCGCAGCTTGAGGTACTTGCCGTAGTTACGGACGCTTTCTTCCACCTGCGCCGCCAGTTCGCGGGTCGGGGTCAGGACCAGTGCGCGCACCGGCAGGCGCTGTCCACGCGCGGGTTCGCGGCCGGCCGAGGATTCGGACAGCAGTTGCAGCAGCGGCAGCGTGAAGCCGGCCGTCTTGCCGGTGCCGGTCTGCGCGCCGGCAAGCAGGTCGCCCCCTTTCAGGATGGCGGGAATCGCCTGCGCTTGAATCGGAGTCGGCGTGGTATAGCCCTGTTCGGCCACGGCACGCATAAGCTTGTCGGACAAGCCAAGTTCGGAAAAAGACATGAATTGACGCTTCGGCCGCCCTTTGCGCATGTGGTGCGCCAATCGCGGGGGCGACGTGAGTGAGAAAACCGAAAACCGGAAATACCGACCGGCGAAGCGAGGCGACTGCCCCCGCTTCTTTAGGAGGAAAGACCGCTAGTGTACCAGCCTGGCGCTTTCACGCGCGCGCTGCGCCCCGAGGGACGCGCGCGCCGCTGCGCTATGATGGCGGCCATCCCCCGCCTGGCCCCTGCCTGGGTGAGCCCACGCACCGCGCGGGCGCGCGCCAGCCCGGCCCAGCCCATCCCAGCCCCCGGATGCCGACACGATGCGGTTCAGGTTCATCGAAGACCAGGAAGTCACCCTCTTTACTGCCATCCCGGTAGGGATTGCCGCGGCCATCGTCACCACCCTGTTCAAGGAGGCGCTGGACGCAAGCGGCTATGTGATGTTTGGCACGCATGCCGATATCGTCACGGTATTCGCGGGCCTCGCCCTGATCTGGCGGGTGGCGATCCCGACGCTCGGCGGCGTGATCGCGGGCTTGCTGCTGACGGCGGCAGCCAAGCTCAACGCCGCGCAGCCAGGCGTCTCCGACTATATGGAGGCGGTTGCCAGCGGCACCGGGCGCCTGCCGGTGCGCATCACCTTGCTGCGCGCGCTGTCTTCGTTCTGCTCCATCGTCACCGGTAGCTCGGTGGGCAAGGAAGGCGCGATGATCCAGCTCGCGGCCCTGTGCGGATCGGTGTTTCCGTCCGCGCGCGGCGGCAGCGGGCCGGACGGCGACACCAACCTGCGGCGCATGCTCACGGCTTGCGCGGCGGCCGCCGGGCTGGCCTCGGTGTACCACACGCCGCTATCGGCGGCGGTCTTCGTGGCCGAGGTGGTCTTCGGCGCAGTGGCAGTGCAGCGCCTGATGCCGCTGTTCCTGGCTTCCGTGGCGGGCACCGTGGTCAGCCAGTTACATGGCGGCCTGCAGCCGCTCTACCCCGGCCTGACCGTGCCCGCCGACCTGCTGCATCCGCCCATGCTGCTGGCGGCGGTCTTGCTCGGCGTGCTGGCCGGCGTGTCCGGCGCCCTCTTCATGCGCGCCTCCAGCCTGGCCAAGGGTGCCTTTGCCCGGGTGCCGGGCGGCCTGGTGCCGCGCCTGGCGCTGGGCGGTGCGATGGTGGGCGTGTTGGCGATCTGGGTGCCCGAGGTGGTCGGCAACGGCTACTACACCATCCAGTCGATCTTGCAGGCGCACCCCTTGAGCGTATCGCTGGCGGCGGTGTTGCTGGCCAAGCTGCTGGCCACCGTGCTCAGCATGGGCTCGGGTGCGGTGGGCGGCGTGTTCACGCCTTCGCTGTTCGTCGGCGCGGCGCTCGGGCAGCTGCTGGCACCCGCCGTGCCAGGCGGCAGCGGCGCGCCGCTGCTGCCGCTGGTTGGCATGGCCGCCTTCCTGGCCGCCACCAGCCAGGCGCCGCTGATGTCGGTGCTGATGGTGTTCGAGATGACGCTGGCCCCGGCGCTGCTGCTGCCGGGCATGATCGGCGCTGCGGCGGCCTACTACACCGCATCGCGTTGCCAGACCTTGTCCTTGTACAGCGTGGTGGCAGAGCGCACCCAGGCATCCGCCGCCGCGGAGCGCGCGCGGGCGCTGACGCTGGCCGGGCTGTGCGACGCCACCGACACCGTCATCGGCCCCGAGGCCACGCTGGAGCAGGCCAGCGACAAGTTCGCCGAGACCGGCACGCGCTATCTTTATATGATTGGGCCGGATGGCTGCCTGCTGGGCGCGCTGTCGATCCATGCGGTGCAACGTGCCCTGCGCGAGCGGCCGCACGCGGGCCTGCTGGCACTGTGCGAACGCGATTTCCCCACCCTGACGCCGGAGTCGCGGCTGCCCGACGCGCTGCGGCTGTTCACCCATCACGCGCTCAACCGGATCCCGCTGATCCGCGATACGGCCGGGCGCGAGCTGATGGGCACGGTCTCCAAGCAGCGTGTGCTGCAGGAAGCATCCGGGCTATTCTAGCGCCGCGCGGCCGGCGGGCGACCGGGTAGAATACAAGGTTGCCCGGCCCGCGCCGCCGGGGAGCAGACCTGAATCGCTTTTGTTTTCCGAACCGTTTCCGCCGGAGCCTCCATGCCAGCCAACCGTGCCGCGCGCCCTGCCCTTTTCGTTTTGGTCCGGACCGCCTTGCTAGCTGCATCGCTTGTTTTGCCCGCCGCGCTGCTGCCGGCAACGGCGTATGCGCAGCAGGCGTTGCGCGTGATCCCCGCGGACGCGGCCAAGGCCAAGCTGGTGCTCGCCGCGCAGTCGCCCAGCGCGCCACAGTCGGCCACGCTGGACGGCAAGACCGTTGGCGTGGCGCCGGGCCTGCGGCTGTTCGGCACGGACAACCAGTTGCTGCCCATCGGGGCGGTGGCCGGCCAGAAGCTGCCGGTACGGTTCAAGCTCGACCTCTACGGCCAGTTGCTGACGGCCTGGGTGCTGACCGAGCAGGAACAAAAAGCAGCGCAATAGTCGTAGTCCGGGGCGCGGCGACGCGCCGAGGCCCGGATATCTTTCGCCCCCATAAAACCCTGATGCCCCCAGGTCAACCACTGAGATCGGCACCATGAAAAAAGTCTTCGTCAAAACCTACGGCTGTCAGATGAACGAGTATGACTCGGACAAGATGGTCGATATGCTCCATGCCACCCAGGGCATGGAGAAGACAGACACGCTGGAAGAAGCGGACGTCATCCTCTTTAACACCTGCTCCGTGCGCGAGAAGGCGCAAGAGAAGGTGTTCTCCGAACTGGGCCGCCTGAAGGCGCTCAAGGCCGTCAAGCCGGACCTGGTGATCGGCGTGGGCGGCTGCGTGGCGAGCCAGGAAGGCGCCGCCATCGTCAAGCGTGCGCCCTATGTCGACGTGGTGTTCGGCCCGCAGACGCTGCACCGCCTGCCTGACATGATCAACCGCCGCCAGCAGACCGGCCACTCGCAGGTGGACATTTCCTTTCCCGAAATCGAAAAGTTCGACCATCTGCCGCCGGCACGCGTGGAAGGCCCGAGCGCCTTTGTCTCCATCATGGAAGGCTGCTCCAAGTACTGCAGCTACTGCGTGGTGCCCTACACCCGTGGCGAGGAAGTCTCCCGCCCGTTCGAGGACGTACTGGCGGAAGTCGCCGGGCTGGCCGAGCAAGGCGTGCGCGAAGTCACGTTGCTGGGCCAGAACGTCAACGCGTATCGCGGCGCCATGGGCGGCACCAGCGAGATCGCCGACTTCGCGCTGCTGATCGAATACGTGGCCGAGATCCCCGGCATCGAGCGCATCCGCTACACCACCAGCCACCCGAAGGAGTTCACGCCGCGCCTGATCGAGATGTACGAGCGCTGCCCGAAGCTGGTCAACCACCTGCACCTGCCGGTGCAGCACGCTTCAGACCGCATCCTGATGGCGATGAAGCGCGGCTACAGCGTGCTGGAATACAAGAGCATCATCCGCAAGTTGCGCGCGCTGCGCCCGGACATGTCGCTGTCATCCGACTTCATCATCGGCTTCCCCGGCGAGACCGAGGCGGACTTCGACAAGCTGATGGCGATGATCGAGGAGATCGGCTACGACACTTCGTTCTCGTTTATCTTCAGCCCGCGCCCCGGCACGCCGGCGGCCAGCCTGGCCGACGACACGCCGCACGAGGTCAAGCTGCGGCGCCTGCAGCATCTGCAGGCCACCATCGAGGAAAACGTGCAGCGCATCAGCAAAGGCATGGTCGGATCGGCGCAGCGCATCCTGGTGGAAGGCCCGGCACGCAAGGATCCAACCGAGCTGCACGGCCGCACCGAGAACAACCGCGTGGTGAACTTCGCACTGCCCGGCGTGCCCCAGGCCAGGCGCGACCGCATGGTCGGCGAAATGGTGGATGTGGCCATCACCGAAGCCTTCCCGCATTCGCTGCGCGGCGAAATCGTCGTGCGCCAGTAACCCACGCCCGATGCAGCCCGATGCAGCCACTCGTACCCAGATGAAAATCCCTTCAGCCGAATTCGTCGCCCCCAAGGACGACAACGCCCGCCTGCAGAACCTGTGCGGGCCGCTTGACGAGAACCTGCGCCAGATCGAGCAAGCGCTCGACGTCACCATCCAGCGCCGCGGCCATCGCATGACCGTGCGCGGCGCCTACGCCCGCGACGCCGCGGCGGCCCTTGAGCGCTTCTACAACAACGCCCGCACCGCCCTGTCGATCGACGACGTGCAGCTCGGCCTGGTCGAGGCGCGCCAGGTCGCCGCGCACGGCGGCTATGTGCCCGACGGCGCGAGCGCGGATACCGGCAGCGACGATGACGAATCCCCCGTGCTGCACACGCGCCGCGCGGGCCTGCACGGGCGCACGCCCATGCAGCGCGACTACCTGCGCAACGTGCTGGCGCACGACCTGACTCTGGGCATCGGCCCGGCCGGCACCGGCAAGACCTACCTGGCGGTGGCCTGCGCCGTGGACGCGCTCGAGCGCGACTCGGTCAAGCGCATCGTGCTGACGCGACCGGCGGTGGAAGCCGGCGAACGCCTGGGCTTCCTGCCCGGCGACCTGGCCCAGAAGATCGATCCTTACCTGCGGCCGCTGTACGACGCACTCTACGACCTGCTCGGCTTCGACCGCACGCAGAAGATGTTCGAGCGCCAGATGATCGAGGTCGCGCCGCTGGCCTATATGCGCGGGCGCACGCTGAACCACGCCTTCATCATCCTGGACGAGGCGCAGAACACCACGCCCGAGCAGATGAAGATGTTCCTGACCCGGATCGGCTTTGGCTCCAAGGCGGTCATCACCGGCGACACCACCCAGATCGACCTGCCACGCGGGCAGAAGAGCGGGCTGGTGGAAGCCCAGCACGTGCTGCGTGAAGTGCGCGGCGTGGCCATGACCCGCTTTACCAGCACCGACGTGGTGCGACACCCGCTGGTGGCGCGCATCGTCGATGCCTATGACGAATATCACGCTCAACACCGAGACGCTTAATCAAACGCCCAATCGTGAACGCAAAATCCTCCTCCCCCGCCAGCCTGATCCTGTTCGACGCCGAAGGCCGCGCGCGCAAGACCCAGGCACACGCCCTGCGCGTGCAACTGCCTGACGGCCGCAGCATCACCGTGGACCTGTCGCAAGCCGCCGACGGCGTCGTCGCGCTGCTGGCCGAGCACACCGACGACCGCCAGCAGGCCGGCCTGCTGGTGCGCCCGGACAACCACGACGCCTTGTCGGTCGCCGTTACCGCCACGCCTACGGTCACCACCACCGGCACACCCGCCACGCCGCCATCCCTGGAACTGGCACTGCAATATGGCGAAGGCATCAAGGGGCAGCGCGGCCTGCCGACCCAGCGCAAGGTCCAGACCTGGGCCAAGTCCGCGCTGTACGCCGATGCGACGCTCACCATCCGCTTCGTGGGCGAGGAAGAAGGCCGCAGCCTGAACCGCAGCTACCGCGGCAAGGACTACGCGACCAATGTGCTGACCTTCGCCTATGCCGAGCACGAGTCCGACCCGGTCAGCGGCGACATCGTCCTGTGCTGCCCGGTAGTGGAGCAGGAAGCCCGCGAGCAGAAAAAGTCGCTTGAAGCGCACTACGCCCACCTGATCGTGCACGGCGTCCTGCATGCGCAGGGCTACGAGCACGAAGAAGATGGCGAAGCGGAAGAAATGGAAGCCATCGAGACGGAAACGCTGCAAGCCCTAGGCTTCCCGGATCCGTACCTGGCAGACGGCAACACCAAAATCAAGGACTAGGTGTAGCCGTGTGACCCGCCCCCAGGCGGCGAACACCTCAGCGCGATGCGAAGCGAGCCGTCAAGGTTCACCTAGGCCGTATGGGGCGCCTCGGGATTCGGCGAAAAGAGCGGAAA
>NZ_JBWKVH010000032.1:0-85197 GCF_059421605.1 Cupriavidus sp. GW821-FHT02F09 | reverse complement strand
CGACTTGGCCTGACGCCAGCACCGTCGCAAACAAAAAACCCCACACTCCGAAAAATGTGGGGTTCGTCAGCAATCTGGAGAGGCCGTAGCCTCTCGATCGGGTTCCGCCTCGATGCCAGTCCCCCCGGATGGCGCATGGCGCCGCTGGACATCGGTACCCGGAAGCGCGGCACCGCGCGCTTCACGCGCGACGCAGGGCTCACAGGCGGCGTGGCGAACTAGCTCGGCAGCAAGCGAGCGCACCGGCGCGCCGCTGCCCGTCGCCTTTCACTAGCGGCGCTCAGGCGCCTTTATTCATCATCTTGTCGGCATCAGGAGGCGCGTGGTTCTTCTTCTTCTTTGCCGGCTTCTTCGTCGTCTTGCCGGAGCTTGACGCCGCTGGCTTGTCGCCGGCCGCGGGCGCGGCAGGCGCCGACGCCTGGGCATAAGCACCCGCACCAAACATGGCCAGCGTCAACATCACGATCCACTTCTTCATTTCAGCCTCCTGGTCAGCCGTAAAGAGAAGCCTGCCTGCGGCCCTTGGTGGCGCTAGGCACCTGCGCTTCGTGACTACCAAAACGAAGCAGGGAACGAATGGGTTGACGTGTCAGTTCGCCTATCGACACTGCAACGCAGCATCCAGCCTGGCCACACGTGCCGGCACAGGCATCAAGGACACAAGCGGCTGAGCAGTTCGCCGGGAACAGTGCCTGCACTGGCAGGCTGCGGCATTCCGGTGTGAGGGGCGCTGATGGTGTAAAGCGACTCGCCGCGCGCATAGCGCTTGGCGTAGAGCGTCTGCTCCACCACCGCATACATGGACGTGGCGCAATTGAACACCATGCGCTTGAGCGAGGAACGGATCGGCTCGCCGCTGGTGGTGCGGATCACCCCGGCCGGCGCGTTGCGCATGACGGCGACACCCACCTCGGGACCACGGCGGCGCACCGAAGTCTTGTCGAAGTAAGAGATCACCCCGTTGGCGCCCGCCAGGGGCAGCCAGCGCTGCGGGTCTGGCGCCGAAGAATCGGGCGCGGCCTGCACGGCGCAACCTTCGCGCGGCGTGGAACGGAAGGCAGCCCCCCCGCTGGGAGCCTGGCATTCAATCAAACCCGCCGTGGCGGCGGGGCGAACCGTGGCAGCAGGCTCGGCATACGCGGCAAGACAGACACTGCTGCCAACCAGCACGGCGACAGCGTGGAAAAAGGCGCGCAAGGACATGGACGGACCCTCGTGTAGACCAAAAGACAACGCGCATTGTCGCACACCATGCTGCGCAATCTGCTCAACGTGTACGCTGGCGCCCGTCCTGTCGCGCGCACCGGTCAAGGCCACCGGCTACCGGGACAGCGCCTCGAGTGCATGGCGTGAAGCCTCATCGGCCGGGAAAAAACACTCGATGCGCATCTCCTGCAGCGTGACGTCCTGCGGAATGCCCAGCGTGGTCAGCGTCGAGAACAGTGAGGCGCGAAAACCATCGGCAGCCAGCGCCACAGGTAGCATTGGAGGCGGCGTGCGCTCGGCAGCGTCGTCGTCGAACAGCGGAACGCCGGCCGGCCCTACCATATCGGGATGCCAGTCCGCGATGCGGTTGAAGATCTCCCGCGCGGTCTGGTCCTGCGCCTGCGTCTGCAACTCCTGCCACACACGCCGCAGCAGGTAGCGCCCGACCTGGCGCGCGTTGTCGATGACCGGCCACAATCCGTCCGGATCGAAGACGGTCAGCATCAGGTTGATGCGCCCGCCGCCCTCCTCCAGCTTGGACGGTGCGCGCCCACCCAGCAGCACGCCAATCATGTTGCGGTATGCCTGATTGGCATCGAGCATGTTCCAGAATCGGTCCAGCACCACCGCGGGATAAGGCTCTTGCTTGGACAGGATCAGCGCCACGGCCTGCTGCACCATCTGCAGCGCGGGTGCGGCCAGGCCGTGCTCGGTGTAGGCCGGTGCGAAGCCACCAGCAAGGAGCAGGCGGTTGCGCTGGCGCAGCGGCACGCCAAGGCGGTCCGCCAGCGACAGCACCATCTCCCGGCTGGGCCGGGCGCGGCCGGATTCAAGGAAACTGATATGCCGCTGCGATACCCCGGCGGCCAGCGACAGCGCAAGCTGGCTATAGCCGCGCCTGCCGCGCCAGTAACGCAGCAGGCCGGGGAAATCGAGAGCGGTTTCGGAGCTGGGGGTCAGGGTATCCATGGCGGCATTACAGCATGGTGAAGGCCGTCTGGCGATTACCTCCATGGTAATCGCCAGGCCTGCACCCATGCTGCAATGCGACACCAACCTTGGCTGAAATGCGGTCGTGGACGCCGGGCACGCTGCCCCCTATGCCACCCGCCCGCGTGTTTCGCTCAGCGCAGCACCCAACCCGTATTTCCGGATCTTCTGGTACAGGGTGCTCTTCGCGATGCCGAGCCGCGAAGCGGTCCTGGTCAGGTTGCCGCCGCTGTACGCCAGGGCTTTGCGGATGGATTCCGATTCGGCCATCTCCAATGAGCAAACCGTCTCGGGCACACTGCCGGCAATGTCCTTTGGCCGGCCTGCCCCGCCCGGCATGCCCACCTCGCTGATTTCGAGCGGCAGCTTGTCCAGGGTGATCACGCCGCCCTCGGCCATCAGCAAGGCGCCCTCGAGCGCGTTGCGCAACTCGCGGACATTGCCCGGCCAGTCGTAGGCAAGCAGGCATCGGTAAGCATCATCGTCGAACGAGGCCACCGGCAGCCCATAGCGCTCGCATAGCCGGCCCAGCCAGTGCGTGACCAGGGCCGGGATGTCGTCCTTGCGCTCGCGCAAGGGGGGTATGGCGATATTGGTCACGGCGATGCGGTAGAACAGGTCCATGCGGAATTTCCCCGCGGCCACGTCGTCACGCAGGTTCCGGTGGGTGGCGGCAACCAGGCGAAAACTGACCTTGCGCGGCGTGTTCTCGCCCAGCCGGTAGATCTCTCCCTCTTCCAGCACACGCAGCAGGTGCGGCTGTATGTCGAGCGGCATTTCGCCAATCTCGTCGAGAAACAGCGTCCCCCGGTTGGCGGCCTCGATCTTGCCGGCCGCGCCCGATCGGCGCGCGCCGGTAAACGCTCCCTCGGCATAGCCAAAGAGCTCGCTCGCGAGCAGGTCCCGTGACAGCCCCCCGCAATTGAGCGCCACGAACGGGCCGTCCGCGCAGGCGCTGGCCTGGTGAATTCCCTGCGCGAACAATTCCTTGCCAACGCCGGTTTCGCCCAGCAGCAGCACCGGCACCCTGGACGGCGCCAGGTGCTGCGCCTTCTCCACAGCCGAGCGCAAGGCCGCGCCGTTGCCAACGATACTGGAAAACGCCGGCGCCGCGCCCAGCCGCGCGGCAGGTGCATCGGCAGCACCCGATGCAGGACGATGCGGCGCGGCTGGGATCACCACCACGAAACCCAGCATGTCGCCGCGATCGCGGATCGCTTCGAAGCGGGTCAGGCGAAGCCATTCGGGCAGCGGCCCGGATCCGGCGCGCGCCCCGCGGGCGTCCAGGCCGGGAATGGAAAACGCGCTGTTCAAAATGGTGCTCACGCCCAGCCGCGCCAGCGCGGAAGGCGCCTGCGGATTGGCCTTGACCAGGCGTCCGCCTTCGTCAAGGACGAGCACCCCATCGCTGCGCACCGATGCAAAATGGCTCATGCAGCGGTCCAGCAGCCGCAGGCGGCGCTCCATGGCCAGCTTGGCCAGCCGGCTCTCGATCCGGCCGGCCAGCGATACGGTCAGCGCCAAGCTATGCCTGCTATAGGTCTGCGCCAGGCCTGACACGTCGATCACACCCAGCACGCCGCCGTCCAGCGGATCACGGATGACGGTGGCCGAGCAGGTCCAGCGCTTGATACCGGCGCAAAAATGCTCGGCACCATGGATTTGCACGGGTTGTTGCAAGGCCAGCGCGGTCCCGATGGCATTGGTCCCGCAGTTGAGCTCCGTCCAGTCGCAGCCCGGAATCAGGCCGACTTCACCGGCGGGCTCGACGATATGCATATCGCCCTCCTGCTGGAGGATCATCCCGTCAGGATCGGCCAGCAGCATGATGGTGCCCGTCTGCGAGAGAAACTCGCGGGTCTGCTGTATTAGTGGCAGGCTGGCGCTGACCAGGCGATCATTCTTCTCCCGCCGGACTCTCAGGCCGGCTTCGTCCAGCGGCGGCGGCGCGGCCCCGGCGCCAGGATCAACCTGGCCCACCAGGCACCGCCGCCAGGAATCATCGACCACGCAGCGCAGTTCGCCAGCGCTCGCCTCACCGCCATCGATCAGGTGCTCCCAGGCGGACATGATGCTGGCGTCGTGGTCGGGATGGGAAAACCAGTCCATCGGTGTACCGGCTTCTTGCATTCCGTGTCTCCTTGCGGGGGCCCGCCCGATGCGGGCTCGGATGGCCGGTTATCCGGCTCGATCTCCTGTCTTGCGTGCTTCGCGGGACTGGCGCCCGCTCTTTGCATCCTACTCCCGACGGCACCGCCAAAGCCAGCCGGGGCTTGCCTACCCGCAAGTTCCAGGCCACGCGCCATGCGCCCGCCGCGCGGCCCGCCCGGCCGCACGGGTGCCCGAGCGCCCGTCACCGACCGGCCGGAAACGAAACGGCCGTCCGAAAATCGAACGGCCGAAAGGCCACCGCCAGGAGGGATGCACCATCCATCCCTTGGCCCGGAAGTGCAGAAGCAATTACCTCGATGTCGAGATCGGTATCAGTCCGCGCGTTCCGGCAGAGGCAGCTTCACCCAGTCCGTATAGAACGCTTCGATATCCGGCTCGAAGTCGTGGATCACCGGATACCACGGCGTGGGGGCTTCCACGTCGTGCATGGTTCCGCACTTGGGGCAGTAGTATTCGCGGTACACCTGCCATTGCGTGTCCGGTGCCATCAGGTGCGGATAGACCTCGGCCATGGCTTCATCCGTGTCGCGCACGTAGACGTTGGCATGGAGCTTCCAGTTCTCCCGGTAGTCGCAGAAGACATGGCCGCAATCGCATTGCGTGACCCACTTTTTGGTCTTGGCCTGCTGCACGATAAACATGTGCGGGCTCAGCGGCAGCACGATGCGATCATCCCAATCGAGCTTTTTCTGCAGCGCTTGCACGTATAGCTGAAAGCGCGCGGCATCCTTGGGCATCGATAGCATGCGCAAGGTGGTGTCCCAGTCGAGCTTGCCGTCGACCAGGTTCTTGACCTGTTCACTGGTGTAAGTGGACATCTTGAATCCTCTCTGGCGTATTGACTAATGTGTGCATTGGTTGGTGCCGGCCGGGCCTCACTCTTCGACCAGCACCACCGTGTTGACGTCGGGCATCTTGGACAGGTCCATGCGGTACTTCGAGCCATAGGTCGGCACGTCCAGCTCGTCCTCGGTCAAGGTCCACGAGTCCGGCAAGCCCCAGAACGTGCGAAACTGCTGCTCGAACTTGTTCGACAGGCCAAAGCTGGTGGCAAACATGTGCCGCACCTGGATCGAGGCATGTTTGACCAGAATCCGCTCGCGCTCGCCCTTCATCCATTCCTGGACAGGCTGCGAGCGCGCCAGGCGCTGGTTGCGGATCTCGATGCGCAGCAACGCGGTCGCCTTGGCATCCACCGTCCATATCCCATTGCCGTCCTTGGTCGCGACCGCGCCATATACCTTCTGCGCATATTCCGGCAGCAGCAAGGCGTTGTTCAGGTCCCGCTCGATGGCCTCGACCTCGCGGTCGAGCGGGTCGCCAAAGCCCGGGCCGCCACGCAGGTAGTTCAGGTACAGGTCGTAGTTGTCGTAGCAGTCCTCGGTCGTCATGCACTGCTGGTCGCGCTTGACGACCGCGCCGGCGTTGAGGTGGTTCTCGTAGTCCGGCAGGTCCGGATTGGCATCGCCACCCAGCGGCAGGCTGTCGCCGCCGGCGATGCGCTCCTTCAGGCCGGTCTTGTGGGCTTCGAAGCGGTAGCCGGTGGCGGCGGGATAGCCGCCCATCAGGCCCCAGTCGCTGTTCATGTAGCCGTTGCCCATGAAAAACATGGTCCAGTCCTGCGCTTTCCACACCATGCGCAGCGTCTCGAAGCCGCAGCCGCCCCGGTATTTGCCATAGCCGCCGGAATTGGCCTTGGCGTTGCGCCCCAGGTAAAGCAGGGGCTCGGCCATTTCCCATATCTCGATATCGCCCATATCGCCTTCCGGGTTCCAGATCGCCGCGGCATGGTTGAGACCGTCCTTGATGGCGCTGGCGCCGGTGCCGCACGACGAAGCCTCGAAGCTGTTGACCGCGTGGATCTCGCCCTCCTGGTTGATGCCGCCGCCCTGCAGCCAGTTGGAGGTGTTGGCGTTGCCGGCATTGACCTCTTCCAGGTAGCCGCGGCTGAAGTAGGCCTGCGACAAGCCGCGCCACATCGCACTCCAGCCCGAGACCAGGAAGTGCCAGGCGTAGGCATGGCCGGTGCGGCGATCGTCCGGATTCATCCAGGTGCCCTTGGGCAGATGGAATTCCGTGCCGAAGTAGGCACCATCGTTAATGCGCTGCGTGGGCACCAGCGTTTGCGTCATCATCACCCAGATACCGCTGGTAAAGGCCACGTGGTGCGCATTGTAGGAATGCCAGCCCCAGCGGCTCGCACCTTCGAAATCCAGGCGCCACGAACCATCCTTGCGGATTTCCATTTCCACCGGCGAATGCATGATCGAATCGAGCTTGGCGAAGGCCGAAGAGGTCTGCACGTCCGGGTGGTTGTACGGCACGTCCACAAACGCCACCTTGCGGTACTTGCCCGGCAGCGTCATCGCCTTGATGCGCGTCTGCAGGCCGCGGCGCCCTTCCTCGATCACCTCGTAGGAGAACTCTTCGTAGGCTTCCAGCCCTTCGTCCTCGATCACTTCCTCGATCAGGTCGCGGATCATGTGGCAGCCGGCGATGCGGGTTCGCTCGTCGAGAATCCAGTACTTGGGCGTACGTACCGAGCGCTGGCTTTCATGCAGCCAGTCGCGCAGCGGGGTGTCGTTCACCCCGGTCTTGCGGCAGGTGATCATGTAGCCGTCGCCAAAGCGCTGCACCTGCCCGGTGGACATCGATCCGGGCGTCACCGCGCCGGTGTCGATCACGTGGGTCACGCCGCCCACCCAGCCCACCAGCTTGCCATGCGCAAAAATCGGCACGATGGTGGCGATATCGCAGGGATGGACATTGCCGATCGCGCAATCATTGTTGGTAAACATGTCCCCGGGGTGGATGCCGGGATTGGTCTCCCAGTCGTTCTCGATCATGTACTTGATCGCGGCCCCCATCGTGCCGACGTGGATGATGATCCCGGTTGAGGTCAATACGCAATCGCCTGCGGCGTTGTAGAGCGTGAAGCACAGTTCGCCCTCCTGCTCGACGATCGGGCTGGCGGCGATCTTCTTGGCGGTTTCACGCGCGTGCACCAGGCCGCCGCGCAGCTTGGAGAAGAGCTTTTCGTAGCGGATCGGGTCCCGCTCGCGAAATGCGAGGCGCGTGAGCCCGTTGTAATGGCCGGTCTCGGCGGTGCGTTCGAGGATGGCGTCGCGGAACTGCTTGAGCGTCTCGCCGGTCTTGAGCAGGTCGGCGAGCCCGACTTCCTTGCTGGACATCATGTTCATGGCGTGTCTCCTTACTTCACTTCTTTAAGGTGGAAGAGGTGATGCTTGTCGAGCGTGGTGGCAAAGCCCTCGGGCACGACGAAGGTGGTGGCGTCCGACTCGATGATGGCGGGCCCGGTGATGGTGTTGCCGGGCTGCAGCGCTTCCATCTTCCACAGCACCGCGTCGTGCCACTGCTTCTGGCGATACAGCGGACGCGTTCCCAGCCGTGCTTGCGCGGGCGGCTTCGGCCCGCCTTCCGGGTCTTCCGGCAGCACCGGCTTCTGGGTAACCACCATGCCGCGCATGATGGCGCCAGTAACGGAGAAACCCAGCTCGGGCGAGCGCGCCGAACTGGCGTACACGCGGCCGTAGGTTTCCTCGAAGGCATCGACGATCTGGTCCCAATCGCCCGCCGTGGCGGCATTGACGATCGGGGAGCTGATTTCCAGGTCGTTAAGCTGGCCCATGTATTGCATGCGGTAGCCCGGCCGCAGGATCACGTCTTCGGCCTTGAAACCGTTGATCTTGAACTCCTCGATCACTTTGGCGGCCAGGTCCGACCACGCCTTCTGGATGGTCTGGGCCGCCCGGGCCTTGTCCTCCTGCGCAGCGTCCTGCGGCAGCGCCAGGTCGACGCTCTTGTCATAGCGGTACTCGAAGTCCGCGCAAGCACAGCCAAACGCCGAGAAGCCCGCCGCCCAAGCCGGCACGATCACATCCTTGAAGCCAAGCCCTTCGGTGTAGCCATAGGTATGGACAGGCCCGGCACCGCCGTAGGAGAAGCAGACGAACTCGGTCGGGTTATAGCCCTTGGCGCTCACGTTAGAACGCAGGTACTCGCGCAATTGCAGGTCAAGCAGTTCGATCACGCCGGCCGCGGCGTCCTCTACCGACAGACCCAGCGGATCCGCGATCTGTGCCTTGATATGCTGGCGCGCCCGCTCCACATCCAGCCGTATCGCGCCGCCAAGGAAGTTGTCAGGATTGAGGTAGCCCAGCACCACATGGCAATCCGAGACCGACACCGTGTCCAGCCCGCTTTCCGGCCAGCAGGTACCGACCCGGTAGCCCGCGCTGTCCGGGCCGAGCTTGATGGCGCCGCTATAGGGGTCTAGCCGCACGAAGCTGCCGGCGCCGGCGCCCACCGAGTCCATCGTCACCAGCGGCAAGGACAGCACCAGCCGCGCCATGTCGGGATCGGCGGCGATGGCGAAGTTGCCCTTGGTGATGAGCGCCATGTCGAACGAGGTGCCGCCGATGTCGGAACAGGCGATATTGTCGTAGCCCAGGGTCTCGCCCAGCAGCTTGGAGCCGATCACGCCGCCGATCGGCCCGGAGACGATGGTGCGCGCCAGTTCCTTGGCCTTCCAACTGATGGTGCCACCGTGGGTGGCCATCACCCGCAGGTCGAACTTGGCGCCGTGCTTCCTGAAACGGTCGCTGACCTTTTTCAGCGTCTGCCGCGAGGGCTCGGCCGCGTATGCCTCCAGCACCGTGGTGTTCATCCGGTGGCTTTCCTTGCGCTGCGGGTAATAGTCCACCGAGGCGAACACCGGGATATCGGCACCGAGCTTTTTGAGCTCGTCACGCGTGATATCTCGCGCCTGCTGCTCGCTGGTGCCGTTCTTGTGCGATTGCAGGAAGCAGATCACGACGGCCTTGGACCCGGCCGCCACCAACTCGCGCGTCGCCTGACGCACTTCATTTTCGCGCAGCGGGATCACGATTTCTCCCTGCACGTCGGTGCGTTCGGTCACGCCGCGGGTACGCGACAGGGGCACCAGCGGTTCGTCGTAGCGGTGCGTGTTGAGATGGATGCGCTCCTCCAGCGCGTAGCCCAGGTAGCTCTGGATGGCCCGCCCCATCGAATGGACGTGCTCGAAGCCTTTGTTGACCATCAGGCCCACGTCCAGCCCCTTGCGCTGCACAACGCGGTTGAGCATCGCGGTGCCCGAGTACACGCAGGTCAGCAGTTCGGGGTACACGTCGTCGACCCCGCGCTGCCAGTGCGCAAGCGCGTCCTCCGAGGAGTTGAAGATGGCCAGGGATTCGTCTTCCGGGTTGCTTTGCGCCTTGCCGACGACGAACCGCCCGTCGCCGCGCACAAAGAAGGTGTCGGTCATCGTGCCGCCGGCATCGATGCCCATCACCTGGACTTGTGATTGCACTTCCATACTTGTCTCCTTGCTTTGTCAGCGTTCACGGCGGCTGCCAGGCAGCGCCGTTGCCAAACTCACCGCATGGCACGGTGGTTCGGTGGCAGTAACGCAACGGCTGTGCCAACTGCTGGAGACAAGTATTTTTTGTTTTATATCAATGAGATAGCGAATAACCTCGAGCAAAAGGCTGGAGCGGGAAGCGACTTGTAGCGTCTCGAACGTCGTGTTTTCGAACGGGGGCACCGTTCGGTTTTCACGCTGCGCCCGGGTGACGGCTCGGTCAGCGCAAAGTGCCGCAAGGGGGAATGGGCACGGCAATCCAGGCAAGCCCGCAGCGGCCCTGACACACAGCAATGTTATGCTTTGGGCCTCGATAACTCCTGCGCGCACAGGGCGCGCACCCTGATGGAAATTGCCATATTACTGGCGCTGATCCTGATCAACGGCCTGTTCGCGATGTCCGAAATCGCCTTGATGACAGCCCGCAAGGCCCGCCTGCAGCGGCGCATCGAAGAAGGCGACCGCGGCGCGATCGAAGCGATCAAGCTGGGCGAGGATCCCACCCGATTTCTGTCTACCGTCCAGATCGGCATTACCTCCATTGGCGTGCTGAACGGCGTCGTTGGCGAATCCACCCTGGCGCAGCCGCTCGGCGCCTGGCTCCAGGGCTTTGGCATGCAGGCCTCGACCGCCGGCTGGGTGGCCACCACCATTGTGGTGGCCGGCCTGACCTATTTCTCCATTGTGCTGGGTGAACTGGTACCCAAGCGCCTTGGCCAGATGGCCCCCGAAACCATCGCGCGCCTGGTCTCGCGCCCGATTTCCTTCCTGGCGCTGGCCTCCACCCCGTTCGTCAAGCTGCTATCCAGCTCAACCCGGCTGGTGCTGCGCATGCTTGGCGTGAAAAGCGGCCGCGGCCCGGCGGTGACCGAAGAGGAGATCCATGCCCTCCTGGTGGAAGGCTCGGAAGCCGGCGTCATCGAGCAGCACGAGCACACCATGGTGCGTAATGTGTTCCGCCTGGATGACCGCCAGCTCACCTCGCTGATGGTGCCGCGCGGCGATGTGGTCTGCCTGGACGTGGAAGTCCCGCTGGAAGAAAACCTGCGCCGCATCGAGGAGTCCGATCACTCGCGCTTCCCGGTGGTGCGCGGCGGCATGCACGACATGCTGGGCGTGGTGAGCGCCCGCCAGTTGCTGGCGCGCCGCCTGCGCGGCGAGCCTACCGACCTCGCCGCCGTGGCCCAGGCTCCGGTGTTCGTGCCAGAAAGCGTGACCGGCATGGAACTGCTGGAGAATTTCCGCGTTTCCGGCGGCCAGATCGCCTTTGTCATCGACGAATACGGCGAGGTGCTAGGCCTGGTGACGCTGCAGGACCTGATCGAGGCCATCACCGGCGAATTCAAGCAGGATGGCGTCGGCGAGGAATGGGCCGTGCAGCGCGAGGACGGTTCCTGGCTGCTCGATGGCCTCATTCCCATCCCCGAGCTGAAAGACCGCATTGGCCTGCGCCAGGTGCCGGAAGAGGACAAGGAGCGTTACCACACGCTGTCCGGCATGTTGCTGCTGTTGTTGGGCCGCCTTCCGCAGACCACCGACACCGTGCGCTGGGGCGACTGGAAGTTCGAGATCGTGGACATGGACGGCAAGCGCATCGACAAGGTACTGGCGTCGCGCGTGCTGCCCGACGACGGCGCCGACGCCGAGACCACCGGCTGACCCCATACCCGCCTGGCGCCGAAACTTGATCTCCGTCAAGCCCCGGCGAATCCGCACTATCCCTGTGTCCGCCACGCTTCGGGCCGCGCCTGCTCTACCGTATGATCGTCACTGTGCCGTGCCATCCCTGACGCCGGCTTGAGGGCCAGATCCCCGAGCCGGCGCGCCGATGGCGCGCCGGTTGCCGCGGCCAAGGCTTTGTGAGGCCGCGCTCATGCCACCGTGCGGCGAAATCATGCTGCCCACAGGGACCCCCAATGCATCCAGACGCAGACGATGCCGTCCGCTCGCCGGAGGTGGACCCTCATGAAAAATGCGACTTCGTGGCTGCCTTGATGGCGCGGCGGCAGATGCCGCCGGCCACGCAGCAGCGCTTCGCGGTGCTGGTGATCCACCTCGATCGCTTTACCTACGCTAGCGAAACGCTTGGCGCGGAGCTATCGGCGCGGCTACGCGCGCAGGTGGCGGCGCGCATAGCCGCGCTGGCCCAGACGGCCGAAGTGAACTGGCTAGGCCAGGCGGACATCGGTGCGGTTGTGCCGCTGGCCCCGCTGCTACAGCTGGCGGCAGACCCGCTGGAAGCAGCGACGCGCCTGGCACGTGCCGTGGCCGCTGGCCTGGCGCGGCCGTTCGTGCAGAACGGGTTCGAGCTGTTCCTGTCCAGCAGCATTGGCGTGGCGCTGGATGAACCCGACAAGCCAGCGGAGCGCAGCCTCCATGAGGCCTATGACGCGATGCTGCGCGTACGCAAACGCGGAGGCGACGGCGTTGCCGGCGGCGGCATTACCACCCCTGCATCACTTTCCACACCGCTCCTGGCCGCCCTGCCTTTTGCCATGGCGCGCGGGCAGATCGCGCTGAACCTGCAGGCAAGGGCATCGCTGGCCACGGGTTGCGTGACTGGCTACACGGCCCGTCTGCGCTGGCAGAGCCCTGAGTTGGGGCGTGTCGCGCCGCAAGACTTCCTGCCCGCGCTGGAATCTCTTGGCATGATGGGCGAGGTGGCACGCTGGCTGATGGAAAACGCCTTGCCCCTGCTGGATTGCCCGGGCGTTGCCGACCCGGTGGAACTGTCGTTGCTGGTTTCCAGCGCCCAGTTGCATGGCACCCCGCTGATCGACACCTTGTTGCGCACCCTGGCGGCACGCAAGCTCGACCCGGCGAGGATCTGCCTCGAGATTCCCGGCGACGCGTTGCTGGCCGGCGACCACGTTGCCGCGGCCAAGCTCGCCACGTTGCGCGGCGCGGGCCTGCGGTTTGCCCTGAGCGACTTTGCCGACGCGCCCGGCGGCGCGTCAACGCTGGAGCGCCTGCAACCCGATTTACTGACGTTCAACGCGCGCTGCATCGGCAGCAGCGAGCAGCCAGGGCAGCCGGGCCAGGCCGGCGCCGCCGCCCGGCTGCACGCCGCCTGCGAGCAGGCATGGCGCCTTGGCCTGCCAGTCTGTGCCAAGGGCGTCGAAACACGGCACCAACTGGCCGAAGTACGACGTTGGGGCTGCTGCGCCATACAGGGATACTTGCTGGCGCAGCCCTTCCCGGCTCACTGGCTGGCGCAGACACATGCTGCAATCTGCGCACGCGCGCGTGAATTGCTGACCTAGGGCGCAGTGCTTGCCCGCGCCGCGTCACAATCTTGGCACGATCGGTTACAAAATGGCACGCATCGTGCTTCAATAGAGCACCGCGACAACGGTAAAATTGCGGCGAATTCAATGACCGAAAGGAGTCTGGCGTGAAAAAAGGATGGATCTTCTGCGTTCTGTTTGCCACCCTGCTGGCTGGCTGCAACACCATGGCCGGCCTGGGCCAGGATATACAGAAGGGTGGCCAAAAGCTTGAAGGCGCAGCCGATCGCAGCAAGTAAGATGCGCTGACGGCACCGGAGCGCCAGGCATGGCGCTCCGCGGCATCACAACAACTGCTCAGGCGTGAACGGCGCGAGTACGTCGATCCACAAGCGCTTCTGCCAACTTGTATCCGGCTCGGTATCGAACACCACCGCCTTGTCCCCCTTGCCATCCACCCACTGCACCGCGCCCTGATCGGACAAGCGCAGCAGGTAGCTGTTATCGTCGATCGCCCCCGCGAACAACTGCGCGACTTGCTGCGCGAGCTTGGCGCTATGGATGATCAGGCCTGTTTCCGTATTCTGGCTGGCCGAGCGTGGATCGAAGTTCATCGATCCCACGAACAGGTTGGTCCGGTCGGCGACGGCCGCCTTCACATGCAGGCTAGCCTGCGAAGACATGTAATCCCCGATCAGTTTCTGCGGCCGGCCGGGGCGCGACTTGAGCTCATGCAGTTCCACTCCCGCGCGCAGCAGGTCGGGCCGATAGCGCCGGTATCCCACATGGACGAGGGGCGCATCGGTGGCGGCCAGTGAGTTGGTCAGTACCCGCACCTTGACGCCGCGCTTGACCAGGTCCGCCATCCACGCGACGCCGCGGTCGCCCGGGATGAAATAGGGGGAAATCAGGATGATCTCCTGGCTCGCCCCGCTCAGCATGCGGCCCAGTTCCTCGCTCATGGTCTCGCCGGCGGCTGGCGCCTGGTCCGGCGCGGCTTTGCTGGGCGCGTCGACCATCACGCTTGCCGAAGCCCATTCGAGAGCCAGCTTGCCGCCAGCCGTGAACTGGCGCCCCAGGAAGCTCTCCCGCGCATCGATCTTGCCGGGAGGCGTCATGCCCAGTGCTTCGATGCGCTTGCTATCCGTCTGCGTGCCCACGAGGGCCTGCTCGGGCCGCGCCGCCCTAGTGCCGGAGGCGGAGGCCGCGTCCGCCGCCTCCGCAGGGGTTGCCAGGACTTCCACCGGCACGGCCAGCGGATTGTTCCAGTATCGGTCGAATGCGGCAGACAACCGCCGTACCGCGGGGCCGGCAGCGATCACGTCAAGGTCGACGAAGTTTGTGTCGGGAGCGCGCAGGAAATAGGCGTTGCCGAGATTGCGGCCCCCTGTCATGGCCAGCGCGTTGTCGGCGATAAAGGCCTTGTTGTGCATGCGGCGGTTGAGCCGGCGGACATCGGTGGCGGACGAGAGCATCCGCGTCAGCTTGGAGAATCGCCCCGCAGGAAACGGGTTGAACATGCGTACTTCGATATTGCGATGGCCCGCGAAGCGCAGGAAGGCGCGATCCTTGCCGTCGCTATGCAGGTCGTCCACCAGCACGCGCACGCGCACGCCCCGCTCGGCCGCTGCCCGCACGTGCCGAAGGATCTCGCGGGACGATTCGTCGGCCTCGATGAGGTAGTACTGGAGATCCAGGGTGCGGGTGGCATGGTCGGCCAGCGAAATCAGCGTACCGTAGGCTTCTTCGCCAGAGGCGATCACATGAAAGCCGGACAGCGCCTGATCGGGCGAACTCTGCGCAGCCAGCCGCCCGAGGGCGGTGGTCGCCGGATCTGCCAGCGCTGCGCTCTGCTCGCGCGGTGCTTCCTTGGGCAGGCTGGCGCAACCCTCGGCAAACAAGACGCAAGCGCAAATCAACACGCGGCCAAGCCGCTGGGCCAGCATCGCGCCGCGGCGCCGGGAAGCTGCCATGCCACCCGGGGCCGGACCCGCCAGTTGCACAGCCATGCTGCCTCCAGCAGTCGGGATATGCCAAGCTTATAACCTGGCGCGGCGGCCCGCTATCCGCCTTTGTCCGACGCCTTGGGGGCTTCAGGCGGACTTGCGCAGCGCGGCAGCCTCCTGCGCCAGTGTGCGCACCCGCGCCCAGTCGCCCTTGGCCACCGCATCCTTGGGCACCACCCAGGATCCGCCCACGCAAACCACATTGGGCAGCGCGAGATACGTTGGCGCGCGAGCAAGGTCAATGCCGCCCGTCGGGCAGAAGCGCAGTTGCGCGAACGGCCCGTAAAGCGACTTGAGCATCGGCACGCCGCCCGACGCTTCCGCCGGAAAGAACTTCAGGAACTTGAAACCGGCTTCCATCGCGGCCATCGCCTCGCTGGCGGTGGCTACGCCAGGCAACAGCGCCACGCCCGCACCCTGCGCGGCCACGGCCAGCGCCGGCGTAAGCCCGGGTGAAACCGCGAACTGCGCGCCGGCGTCGCTCACGGCCTTCAGGTCGGCCGCCGTCAACACCGTGCCCGCGCCTACGCAGGCTTGCGGGAAAGCTGCCGCCACCGCCTTGATGGCGTCCAGCGCCACCGGCGTGCGCAGCGTGATCTCCAGCACCGGCAGGCCGCCGCCGATCAAGGCTTCGGACACATGCAGGGCTTCGTCCACGGAGGAGAATTCGAGCACCGGGATCACCGGCACGTTAACGAGGCGTTCGATCAGCGAGGGAGATTGAGTTTGCATGGCAGTGGATCTTCGGTCAGGTCGGACGATTGAGCTTGGAGCTTGGAGCTTGAGGGCTTGAGGGCTTGAGAATCAGGCGATCACGGAAACCGACTGCGCCATTCGCGCCAGCACGGTTTCGGTGGATGGGATAGGCGCCACGGCGCCATAGCCGGTGGTGGACAGCGCGGCCGCCACATTGGCGTAGCGCGCGGCGTCGAACGGATCGTCGCCGGCGGCTAGGCGCGCGACAAAGCTGCCGCCGAAGCAATCGCCGGCCCCGGTAGCATCCACCGGGCGCACCGCGTACGGCGGCACCAGCGTGCGCGCCTCGGGCGTGGCCACGTACGCGCCCTCCTCGCCCAGCTTGAGCGCGACCAGCCCGATGCCGCAGCCCAGCAGGTAGTCGACGATGGCGTCGCGGTCATCGAGGCCCGTCAGCACGGTGATGTCGTCCCAGCTCGGCAGGCACACATCGGTCAGCGCGAAGGCCTCGCGCATGATGCCGCGCGCGCGCGCCAGGGTCCACAGGCGCAGGCGCAGGTTGGTGTCGAGCGTGACCTGGCAACCGGCCTTGCGCGCATGCTCCATTGCCGCCAGTCCGGCATCGCAGGCACTGGTGCTGATGGCCAGGCTGATGCCTGACACATGCAGGTAGCGCGCTTCGGCAATGGCGTGGTGCGGCAGGTTCTCGTGGCTGTAGTGGCTGGCCGCCGAGCCGCTGCGCAAGTAGTCGAAACGGTGCCCGTGCGCGTCGTGGGTGACGAAGTACACGCCCGTGGGCGAGCCCGCGTCGATGCGCACGTGGCGGGTATCCACCCGCTCCTGCGTCCACAGCGCCAGCAGCCGCTCGCCGAAGGTGTCCTCGCCCACCGCGCTGATATAGCCGGCGCGGGCGCCCTGGCGCGCCGCGGCGATGCAGAAATTGGAAGTGTCGCCGCCAAAGCCCTGCAGGTAGCGTGCGGGATCGTCGGGCTGCTGGTTGAACTCAACCAGCGCTTCGCCGAAGGCGAGAATGTCGATGCTCATGGTGCAAGCGTCCCCTGTTGTCGCTGTCGTTGCTGTTGTTGCTATCGTTACCGTTATGGCTGTCTTTGCTGCTGCGTGCGGCCGTTCAGAAGTACGTCTGCACAAGATCGATCACGCGCAGGTCGCCGTCGAGCACCGGAATGTGGCGCCACTTGTCGAAGGTAAGACAGGGATGGGAAATATCAAAGGCCACCATGTCTCCAACCTGGACATCGTCGCCGGGACGGATCGCCAGATAGGCGTGCTGGTCCATCATGCCCGTCACCTCCCAATGCGCGGGCACCGCCACCGGCGCGCTTGCACCGGGCCGGTAGACCTGCGCCGGGATCGGCATGCCCGCATCGAAGGCGGCGTCGCGCTTGCCCATGCCGATGATGGCGCGCTCCGGCTCGGGAATCGACTGCACATAGGCCCACAACTGCAAGGCCGGCAACAGGCCCTCGCGCATCTTCTGCGCGACCGGGTTGCTGGCCAGAATCCGTTTTTGCGCGGCGCGGTAGATGCCCACGTCGTGCGTGAGGTAGCAGCCCGGGCGCAGCACGATGTCGATCGGCGCGCCGATATCGGTGCGGGCGAACTCCTCCGCCACCACGTCGTACCAGGCCGAGCCCGCGCCGGACATCACCACCGGGCTGCGGCCGAAGCGGCCGGCCGCGAACAGCTCGCGCGTCACCGCCACGGTGCGCCGCAGGAAGTCGCGGATATCGGCCTCTTCCTGGAGCACGCCCTCGTAGATTTCCACACCGGCCAGCGACAGAACGCCGGGCCAGCGCGCCAGCGCCGCCAGCACCGCTTCTTGCTGCTGCGCACCGCGCACGCCAGTGCGCCCGCCTGGCACGCCCAGTTCCAGCAGTACCTGCAGCTTCTGGCCGCGTGCGCTGAAGTACGTGCCCAGCTGGTCCACCAGCGCCGCCGAATCCACCAGCGTAAAGAACTCGAAATCCGGATCGCGCAGCAGGTCGGCCACGATTTCCATGTTGCGCCGGCCCACCAGCTGGTTGGCCATCAAGACGCGCCGCACGCCGTGCGCGTACGCGGCGGCAGTCTGGTGCGCGGTGGCCAGCGTGATGCCCCAGGCGCCGGCGGCCAGCTGGCGCGCGAACAGCTTGGGCGCCATGGTGGTCTTGCCATGCGGCGCCAACTGCACACCATACTCACCCATGAAGCGGCGCATCCATTCCAGGTTATGCGCAAGGCGCTCTTCATACAGCACAGCGGCTGGCAGGCTGAGGTCTTCCGCCAGCAATTGCCAGCCCACCTGGCCGGCTGCATCGGGCGCCAGCGGGGCATCGAGCTTGCCCAGCGCCTTGTTGAGCGGATCGATCGTGCCGGCTTGGTACTTTATTTCACGCATGCTGTCATCATCCTGCAAAATTCCGATTGACGTAATGATAGCCTTGAAATTACGATATTTCACCCTTGTTATAAAGTAACATTCAAAGCTGGCTCCGAGGCGACATTGCGCACCCGGGACGGCTCGCCCCCACCATTGACCCCCCAACCATGTCCGCGCCCTTCGACATCCTGACCCGCATCGCCGAGCGTGGCCCCACGTTGCGCCTGGCCGAGCAGAAGGTCGCCCAGGTGATCCTGCAGGACCTGGCGGGCGCCGCCGCCACCAGCATCAACGAACTGGCGCGGCAGGCCGGGGTGAGCGAAGCCAGCGTGACCCGTTTTGCCAAGGCCATCGGCTGCCGCGACGTGCGCGACCTCAAGTTGCGCCTGGCGCAAGCCACGGCCGTGGGCCAGCGTTTCCTGCAGGCGGAGGTCGCCCGCGCGGCGGAGCCGTCCCCTGCCACGCTGGCCGACAGCATTCATGCGGATATCCTGGACTCTCTTGAGGTCAATCGCAAGCTGATCGATCCCGACCATATGGAGCGTGCGGCGCGCCTGTTGCTGGAGGCGCGCATGGTCTACGCTTTTGGCATGGGTGGCGGCTCGTCCTTCATGGCCGACGAAGCGCGTTACCGGCTGGCCCGCCTGGGCCGTCCGGTTGCCAGCTACCAGGACGCGCTGCTGCAGAAGATGGTGGCAGCCACCTTGCACAAGGACGATGTCGTGCTTGCGTTCTCTGCCACGGGCAACGTGCCCGAGATGCTGGCCAGTTGCGATATCGCCCGCGAATACGGCGCGAAACTGGTGGCCGTGACCGCGCTGGGCTCACCGCTGGCGGCGCGCGCGGACGTGCTGCTGCCGGTGCGCACGCTGGAAACGGATTTTATTTTCAAGCCCTCGGCCTCGCGCTACGCGATGCTGCTGGTCATGGACGTGCTAGCGACCCAGCTCGCCCTGCTGCAGCAAGACCAGAGCCAGGACAACCTGCGCCGGCTCAAGTACGTGCTCGACGCGCACCGCGGCACTGGCGCCACCGATAGCCGCCAGCCGCTCGGAGACTGACCATGCCTGAACTGTTCGATACCCTCATCCGCGGCGTCACCCTGCTCGACGGCTCCGGCGCCGAGGCGCGCGCAGCCGACGTGGCGCTGCGCGCAGGGCGCATCGCGCGCATTGCCATGCTGGAAGACGGCGGCGATGCCATCGACCCCGGCAGCGCCGCGCATGTGGTGCAAGGCGCCGGCCTGGTGCTCGCGCCAGGCTTTATCGACGTGCATACGCACGACGACACCAACGTGGTTCGCCAGCCCGAGATGACCCCCAAGCTATCGCAAGGCGTCACCACTGTGATCGTGGGCAACTGCGGCATCAGCGCGGCGCCCGTCACGCTGCGCGGCGAGCCGCCTGACCCGATGAACCTGCTGGGCACCGCCGACGCCTTCTGCTATCCGGACTTCGCCGCCTATGCCGCGGCCGTGCAGGCTGCCCGGCCCGCGGTGAACGTAGCCGCGCTGGTCGGCCATACGGCGCTGCGCAGCAACCATATGGACCGGCTGGACCGCACCGCCACCCCGGCCGAGATCGCGGCGATGCGCGCACAACTGCAAGAAGCGCTCGACCATGGCGCCATTGGCCTGTCCACCGGCCTGGCTTATGCCAACGCCTTTGCCGCCACCACGGACGAAGTGCTGGCGCTGGCCGAGCCGCTGGCGCACGCGGGCGCGCTCTATGCCACCCACCTGCGCAGCGAGTTCGCCGACATCCTTGAGGCGATGGATGAAGCCTTCCGCATCGGGCGCCATGCGCGCGTGCCGGTGGTGATCTCACATATGAAGTGTGCTGGCCTGGACAACTGGGGACGCAGCGGGGAAGTGCTGGATGCGCTGGAGCGCGCGCAACGCTGGCAGCCGGTGGGCTGCGATTGCTATCCCTACACCGCCAGCTCCTCCACGCTCGACCTGAAGCAGGTCACCAGCGATTTCGACATCATGGTGACCTGGTCCGAGCCGCACCCCGAGATGGGCGGGCGCCTGCTGGCCGATATCGCCGCCGAGTGGGAGCTAGGGCTCGAAGACGCCGCGCGCCGCCTGCAACCCGCCGGCGCGGTCTATCACTGCATGGAAGACGCGGACGTGGACCGCATCCTGAGCCATCCCGCCACGGTGGTGGGATCCGATGGCCTGCCCAACGATCCGCTGCCGCATCCGCGCCTGTGGGGCGCCTTTCCTCGCGTGCTGGGCCACTACGCCCGTGACCGCGAACTGTTCCCGCTGACGGTCGCGATCAACAAGATGACGGGCCTGTCGGCCGAGCGCTTCGGCCTGGCCGGGCGCGGCCTGGTGCGCGAAGGCTACTGGGCCGACCTGGTCCTGTTCGACGCCGCCACCATCCGCGACGCGGCCAGCTTCACCGATCCCATGCAGCCCGCCGAGGGCATCGCTTGCGTGTGGGTCAACGGCGAGCTGTCGTGGCAGCAGCGCAAGCCCACCGGCGCGCGGGCCGGCCGCTTCCTCGCGCGCACAAAGCCTGCCGGGGCCAGCGCGGCGCCGGCACAGTAACCACCTATTTTCCAATTTGCAATCTGCTTCAGGAGTCCCCATGGATATCAAACGATTTGGCGTCGAGGGCGGCGCCGGCACCGGCGGCCAGCACATGCCGTTTTCCCGTGCCGTGCAAGCCGACGGCTGGCTCTACGTGTCCGGCCAGGTGCCGATGGTGGCCGGCGAGGTGATCGACGGCGGCATCGTTGCGCAGACCCACCAGGCCATCAAGAACGTACTGGCCATCCTGGCCGAAGCCGGCTACGGCACCGAGCACATCGTGCGCTGCGGCGTGTGGCTGGACGATGCCCGCGACTTCGCGTCGTTCAACAAGATCTTCAAGGAATACTTCGGCGCCAACCCGCCCGCGCGCGCCTGCGTGCAATCGAGCATGGTGGTGGACTGCAAGGTCGAAGTGGACTGCATCGCCTACAAGAAGCCGGCTGCCTGATCCCGGGCCAGCCAGCCACGAAGACCTGAACCGGCCGCCGACAGCGCGGCCCTTTTCATAGCGGACGCGAGGGAGCCCCGCCGGAGTCCCGGCGGACCTCGCACAAAGGAGACAACATGGGCGCCGTAACCGGAACCACCCTTTTGCTTTACGCGTTGATCGCGGTGATCGCACTGGTCGTGCTGATCGCGAAATTCAAGCTCAATCCCTTTATCACCCTGGTAGTCGTCTCGGTACTGCTCGGCTTTGCCGTGGGCATGCCGATGGGCGACATCGTCAAATCGTTCGAGGCCGGCGTAGGTGGCACGCTCGGCCACATCGCGCTGGTGGTGGGTCTGGGCACCATGCTCGGCAAGATGATGGCGGAGTCCGGCGGCGCCGAGCGCATCGCGCGCACGCTGATCGACGCCTTCGGCGAGAAGAACGTGCACTGGGCCATGGTGACCATCGCCTTTATCGTCGGCCTGCCCGTGTTCTTCGAAGTGGGCTTCGTGCTGCTGGTGCCGATCGCCTTCAACGTGGCCAAGCGTACCGGCACCTCCATGGTGCTGGTGGGCATCCCGATGGTGGCCGGCCTTTCGGTGGTGCACGGCCTGATCCCCCCGCACCCCGCCGCGCTGCTGGCGGTCACCGCCTACAAGGCGGATATCGGCAAGACCATCCTGTACGCGCTGATCGTGGGCATTCCCACGGCGGCGATCGCTGGACCGCTGTTCGCCAAGCTGATGACGCGCTACGTGACGCTGCCGGATGTGAATCCGCTGGCCGCGCAGTTCACCGAGGAAGACGAACGCGTGCAGGCCTCGCATGAGCTGCCGGGCTTCGGCATCACGCTGTTCACCATCCTGCTGCCCGTGATCCTGATGCTGATCGGCAGCTGGGCCGACCTCATCACCACGCCCAAGAGCTTTGCCAACGACTTCCTCAAGCTGATCGGCAACTCGGTGATCGCGCTGCTGATCGCCGCGCTGGTGAGCTTCTACACCTTCGGCAAGCGCCGCGGCTTCACCCGGGAAAACATCCTGAAGTTCACCAACGAGTGCGTGGCGCCCACCGCCATCATCACGCTGGTGGTCGGCGCGGGCGGCGGCTTTGGCCGCGTGCTGCGCGACTCGGGCATCTCCAACGCCATCGTCGACGTAGCCACCGGCGCCCATGTGTCGGTGCTGCTGCTGGGCTGGCTGGTCGCCGTGCTGATCCGGATCGCCACCGGCTCCGCCACCGTGGCCATGACCACGGCTGCCGGCATCGTCGCGCCGATCGCCGCCAGCGTGCCGGGCACCCGGCCCGAGCTGCTGGTGCTGACCACCGGCGCCGGCTCGCTGATCCTGTCGCACGTAAACGACGGTGGCTTCTGGCTGGTCAAGGAGTACTTCAACATGACCGTGGCCCAGACCTTCAAGACCTGGTCGGTGTGCGAAACGCTCATCTCGGTGATCGCCCTGCTTCTGACCCTGGCGCTTGCCACGGTAGTCTGACCATCCGGGCAGGCTCGGACCGGGTGCCCGCACGGCGCCCGCCGAAAGGGAGGAGGCACATGCGGTGTCCCTCCCTTTTTTATGCTGCCGGCAATGTGCTATTGTGTGCACCGCAGCAAATCATCGGCGCCCTGCGTTTTTCCCGCCGCTGCCATAGACCGGGCATCACCCGTCGCGCTGACAAGGTGTCACAAATCTTTCATACTGGGAAGCAGGTCCGGGTTTCCCCCTAGCGCTAGAATCGAGCCCCAACCGGAGGAAAAGAGCCATGCCCAAGAAACTCAGGAAAACCGAGGACGCTGTCCCGGCCACCACGACCGCGCCGGGCCTGATCGCCCTGCTCGACCACATCGCCAATGCCACGGCGCAAGGCCAGCTCGATCCCGAGTTCGCCCGCAAGCTGGGCAAGCGCGTGCGCAAGGAAGCCGACGCGCTGATCGAAGACCAGGCGTACTCGAACGCCCACGGCACGCAGATCAGGGCCGCTCTTGCCACGCTGGAAGAAGCCGTATCGGATAGCGAAGGCGGGCTGCTGGGCAAAGCCGTCAAGCGCCTGCGCGATGCCGACAAGCGCGCCGCGGAATCCACCACCACCAAGTAGAACTGCCTCAGAAGCGCATCGTTGCCGAAAGCAGCAGCGTGCGCGGCTCGGCTTGCGCCAGCCCGCCGTAGGCGTCAACCGCCGCCCAGTCATGCTTGTCAAAGACATTGCGGACATTGAGGCGGAAGGTGGTTTGCTTGCGCGCCACGGTAGTCTGGTAGCGCGCACCGATGTCGACGCGGGTCCAGTGCGGGATACTTTGCGTATTGGCCTGGTCGACATATTGCCGTCCCGTGTAGGCCAGCGCACCGGCCAGCGTCAGGCCTGGCGCGAAGCCGGCATCCCATTCGGCGCCCAGGTTGGCTTGCAGCGTCGGCGCGCCTACAGCCGCGTTGCCGGCCGACTCGGGGCTACTGCCGCGAACAATCCTGGCATCGAGCACGGTAGCGCTGGCCAGCAGCCGCACTCCGGCCACCACCTCACCAACTAGCCCGAACTCCAGCCCGCGATTGCGCTGCTCGCCGTCCGCCGCGAACAGCGCCCCGGACATCTGGCCGCTTGCCTTGGCTATCTGGAATGCGCTGACGGTCGCCATCATCCCGCCCTGCTCGACCTTCACGCCGAACTCAAGCTGCCTTGACTTGTAAGGCGCGAATACCTCGCCAGCATTGCTGGCGCTGCCGGGGGCAGTGTCGCCCTTGCTCAACCCTTCCGCGCGGTTGGCATACAGCGTGACGTGTTGCCAGGGCTTCACCACCAGACCGAGCATTGGCGTCCAGGCGCCCTGGTCGTAGTGCGAAGCGATGGCGCCGCCGGCGCTGAAATTGTCGGTCGTGACCTGCTGATGGCGCAGCCCCAGCGTCAGCTGCACGCGCTTGTCCAGCACCGACAGCGTATCGGCCAGGGCCGCGCCGGACAGCCGCGTCTGGGAGACCTTCGGCACGCCGGCGGGCGCCGCGATGTACTGCACCGGCAGCGACACGGGCTGGTAGAGGTTGGTCAGCGAGGTGGTCGTGGCGTCGTTGAAGCTGCGCTCCAGCTGGTCCCGATAGTCGCTCACGAGCATGCTCAGGTGATGGCTCACCGCCCCGGTGTCGAAGCGGGCGCGCAGGCCCGTGTCCACGGTGGTGCGGGCTACGTTGAACCGGTAGTTCGAGTCCAGCACGGCAATATCGCCCGCCTCGTTGATGATGGTGGGCGTGATGGCAAAGAGCCTGGCCACCCGGGTACGGCCGCCGCCGCCGGCAATGAACCAGGTGAGCTTGTCGCCGATGTCATACTCCGCCCGCACCAGCAGGGACTGGTCGCGGATGCTGGAGTGTTCCCAGGGTTGCGAGACATTGCGCCGCCCGTTGGGCGCATCGGGTACGTTGATGCCGGACGCGATATGCAAGAGGCGCGATGGCGCTGCGATCCTCTCCTGCTGGCCAATGAAATCCAGCGTCGCGCGCAGGCGCTCGCCCTGGTAGTCCAGTGCCAGCGCGCCGGCACCGGCGCGGCGCGACTGGTTGTCCAGGTTGGTGTCGCCCGCCCGATAGTTGCCATTGAAGCGAATGCCGAACTGCCGCTGCGCGCCAAACCGCCGGCTTACGTCAAGGTTGCCGCCCAGCTGCGATGACGCGGCATAGTCGGCCGTGACCTGGGTCAGGTCGGGACCGGTCGCCCGCTTGGGCACGATATTGATGCCACCGCCGACACTGCCGCTGGGCGCCATGCCGATCAGCATGGCGGTCGGGCCCTTGATCAGTTCGACCCGTTCGATGTAGCCGGTCGATACCCGATAGTTGGAGGCCACGCCGTACATGCCGTCGAAGGCGATCTCGCCGAAGTTGCCATTGCCAACGGGAAACCCGCGGATCGTGAAGGCGTCCAGGATGCCGCCAGGCTGGCTGACATAGCGCACGGACGAATCAACGGCCACCATATCGCCCACCGTGCGCGCCTGCTGGTCCTCGATCGCCTTGGCGGTGTAGCTGGTGATGCTGAACGGCGCGTCCATGATGTCGATGTTGCCCAGCAGCCCAAGCCTCGCGCCGCGCGCGACCTGCTCGCCGGCGAGAGCCGGGGGCAGCTCGCTCGCAGCCGCTGCCGCCCCGAAGATCGTGACCGTGGGCAGCAACGGCGCGGCCTGGGCGCCGGAGACCGCCTGTGCCTTGCGCAATGCGTACCCGCCTCCCGGCACTTCCACCGCTTCCAGGCCGCTGCCCGCCAACAGCGCCCTCAACCCGTCCGGCACGGTATAGAGGCCATTCAGTCCCGGGCTTTGGGCGCTGCCGAGCAGTGCGGCATCATAGGAAAGATCGATGCCGCCGACACTGGCAAAGCGATTGAGGACCGCGTAAAGCGGGCCGGGCGCGATGGCGAACATCCGCGCCTGGCCCGTGCTCGCCATCAGGCTTACCACCGGGCTCACCGCCGGACTCGCCTGCGCGAGCACCGCATCCGGCGCAATGCCCAAACCCAGGGCCAGACAAGCGAAGGCGCTGCAAAGCGCGAGGCGTCGTGCGGCCAATGCTTAGAAATCCACGCTCATGGAAGCCATGAAGGTCCGCGGCGCGCCGAGCGAGATCGTGCCGTAGGATGCCACCCCGGACCAGTACTTCCGGTTGAACGCATTGAACAAACCCGCCCGGAACGTCGTGGACTTGCCGTACATCGATGTCTTGTAGCGCGCGCCGAGATCGACGGTTGTCCACGACGGCACCTGCTGCGTGTTCGCCTGGTTGACGTACTCGCTGCCCGTGTAGTTGACCGCGCTGGTCAGCGTCAGGCCCGGAACCCACGGCAGGTCCCACTCGCCGCCGAGGTTGGCCATGACGGTAGGCACGCCCACGGGGCGGTTGCCAAGTGTGGCTGCGCTGTTGGTCTTGGTCAGCTCGCCGTCAAGCAAGGTCAGCCCGCCGAGCAGGCGCACGCCCTTGTAGGGCTGCCCCGATACGGTCAGCTCCAGCCCCTGGTTGCGTTGCTCGCTGTCGATGGCATAGACCGTCCCGTACAACTGGCCGCTGGGCTTGGTCATGCGGAACGCGGCGAGCGTCGCCATCACCTTGCCCGAGTCGAGCTTGATGCCCACCTCCTGCTGCTTGGTCTTGTACGGCGCAAAGACCTGCCCCGCATTCGACGCGGTCGCCGGCGCGATGTCTCCCTTGCTCAGCCCTTCCACGTAGTTGGCATAGAGCGAGATGCTGCGCCAGGGCTTGAAGACGATGCCGGCCAGCGGCGTGACGGCGCTTTCGTCGTACGAAGCTGTCTTCGCGCCGGTGGCAGCATAGTTGCTCGACTTGACCTGCTGGTAGCGCAGGCCAAGGGTGAACTGCAGGCGGTCGTCCAGCACGCTCAAGGTATCGGCCAGCGACAGGCCCGACAGCGTGGAGTCGGACACCTTCGGCACGCTTTGCGGGGCGGCAATGTTCTGCGCCGGGCGGTCGGCCGGGGCGTAGATATTGGATGTGACAGGCGTGCCGGACACGTTGGCGCTGGCGAAACGGTCCATATACAGGTTGGCCTGCAGCGCCAGCGCGTGCTTGACCGGCCCGGTCTCGAACTTGCTCCTGACACCGGTATCGAAGCTCGAGCGGTTGACCTGGAACTTCCAATTCTGCACGGCCGACGAAGTCGCGCCGGCCGAATTCAGGATGGTTGGCGTCTGGTCGGACAAGCGCGCCACGTCCGAGCGGGTACCGCCGGCATCGGCAAACACCGTCACGTTGTCGGTGAGGTCGTATTCCGCGTGCAGCAGCGTCGACACATCGTTGGACTTCCACCAGCCCCAGGGCTGGCTGACATTGCGCCTGCCGTCCGGCGCCGACGGTACCTGCACGCCGGCTGTGATCAGGAAGGGACGCGTGGGAGCATCGACCCACTGGTATTGCTCGATCAGGTCGAGCGAGGCCCGCAGGCGCTCGCCGCGGTAGTCGAGCGACAGTGCCGCCACCTCGGCGCGCGACTTCTGGTTGTCGAGCGCCGTCGGTCCCTGCCGGTGCAGGCCGTTGAAGCGAATGCCCCACTCTCGGTCTTCGCCGAAACGGCGGCTCAGGTCCACCGCGCCGCCCACCTGCGCGTCGGACGCATAGTCGAGCGTGAAACGCGTCAGGTCCGTCGCCAGCGCGCGCTTGGGCACGACATTGACCACGCCGCCGACACCGCTGTTCGGCGACATGCCGTACAGCAAGGCGGCCGGCCCCTTCAGCACTTCGACCCGCTCCAGGTACTCGGTAAACAGATGGTAGTTCGGCGACACGCCGTACACGCCGTCGAATGCGATCTCGGACAGGTTGCCCTCATTGATCGGGAAGCCGCGAATATAGAAAGAGTCGGTCACGCCGCCAACCTGGCCCGTGAAGCGCGTGGACGGATCGCTGTTCAGTACTTCGGCCAGCGTGGTGGCCTGTTGGTCCTCCAGGCGCTGCGCGGTGTAGTTGGTGACGGCGAACGGCGTGTCCATGACGCTCTTGTTGCCCAGCAGCCCCAGGCGGCCACCGCGCGCCACCTGGCCGCCCGCGTAGGGTTGCGCAAGCTCACCCGGCGTCTCGGCGCCAGCGGTGACGGTTACCGCCGGCAGGGTCGGCGCGGCGTCCGCGGGGCCTGCCTGCGATTGTGCCCTCACGGCGAACGGCGCCACGGTTGCGCCCATGGCAAGGCAGACCATAGCGTGGTGCACGGCGAGCGCAAACGGCTTGGGTCGGGGTGGGTGCGCAGCGGCGATGACAGTGGCATAACGAGTTGCAGACATGATTCCTTTCTCCGGCAGCGTTTAATTTGAGTTCCTACGCTGTAGGCCGGTCGAGAATCGAAATCCCCTCAATCTTCCTGACATATTTTTTCGGACACGCCTGGCATGGAGTCAACGCCCTCCCGCCGGGCCAACCGAAACCCAGAAGCGCGTGCGATAGACCACGGTGATCGGCTGCGCCTGCATCAGGAAGCGCAGCACCCGATCGGTGTCGCGCACGTGATACGCGCCCGAGATACGCAAAGCGGCCACGCGCGGATCGCAGGCGATGTGGCCGGTGCGGTAGCGCGACAGCTCGGCCAGCACGTCCGCCAGCCGCATGTCCTTGCCCGCGATGACGCCATCGGCCCAGCCGTCCGCCTCGAACGGCTGCGGCGGCGCCGGCATGCTGCCGGCCTTGGCGAGCCACCAGGTCGTCCCTGCACGCGCTACGTCGGTCGCCCCGCCCGCAGCCGGGTGCAGTTCCACGGCGCCCTCCTGCACGGTAACGCGGGCGCGTTCGTCCTCGATGCGCACCACAAAGCGCGTGCCCAACGCACGCAGGCTGCCGAACGGCGTCTGTACCCAG
Source organism: Cupriavidus sp. GW821-FHT02F09 (assembly GCF_059421605.1). Taxonomy (NCBI): domain Bacteria; kingdom Pseudomonadati; phylum Pseudomonadota; class Betaproteobacteria; order Burkholderiales; family Burkholderiaceae; genus Cupriavidus; species Cupriavidus sp. GW821-FHT02F09. The sequence continues at coordinate 56,810 of NZ_JBWKVH010000032.1, read as the reverse complement.
AACGGCCGCACCGCTGCGCTGCTGGCCGCGAAACCATCATCATGTCCCGTGGTCACCAGGATCTCCCCGCGCCGCAGCGTGACCAAACGGCGCTCAGTGCCCAGCGCGGTACTGATGGCGGTATCGGTGTTGAGCACGATGGTGCTGCCATCGGCCAGGCGCAGGGTGCGCTGCTCGCCGGTGGCCGTGCTTGCGTCGGCGACCAGGCGCTGCCATGGCGCCAGTTCGCGCACGCTTGCCGCCGTGGCCACCGAGATGCCGGCCAATGCCAGCACCTTGAGCACCTGCCTGCGCTTTAGCCCGCCCACGCCACGCCGGGCGTCGGCCGCTTGCAGGGTACTCAGCGCCAGTGCCGGCGGCATGCCGGAGAAATCGGTGCGCAGTGCCTGCACGCGTTGCCAGGCAACCGCGTGCAGCGGGTTGGCGTCGCGCCACTGGGCGAATGCCTTGCGCGTGCTGGCGCTGGCCTCGCCAAAGTCGAGCTTGACCATCCAGTGGATGGCCTGGTCGACGATGCGCGCGGGGATCGGGGGTTGCGGCCCGGCCGTAGCCGTCGGCTCGCCTGGCCTGGCTGGATCACGCACGGGCATCAGCCACCGAAACGCAAGCTGTAGCAATGGCGCAGCGCCGCCGCGACATAGCGCTCGGCGGTAGCCAGCGACACGCCGAGGCGCTCCGCGATCTGCCGGCAGGTCAGCCCTTCGAGCTGGGCCCACAGGAATGCTTTGCGCACCTGCGGCTTCAGCGCATCCAGGATGCGGTCGATGGCGATCAGGGTTTCCAGGAAAAGCAGCCGGCTCTCGGGCGACGGCGCCTGCGGCGCGGGCAGTTGCGCCAGCGTCTCCAGCCAGGCCAGCTCCAGCTCCCGGCGGCGCCAGTGCTCGATGACAAGGCCGCGCGCGATCGTGCTCAGGTAGGTGCGCGGTTCCCTGATATCGCACGGCTCGCGATGAAGCAAGCGGAGAAACACATCCTGTGCCAGGTCGGCGGCGTCAAACGCGTTGCCAAGCTGACGCCGCAGCCAGCCCTGCAGCCAGCGATGGTGATCGCTGTAGAGGGCATGGACATGCTGCTGTGACTGCTGTAACGCGGATTCTGCGGCGGCCATCGCTTCCCTTGCGTAGTGAAGTGTCTGGCACGGCCAAACTTAAATGAGAATGGTTCGCATTATATGGCACGGAAAATGATTAGTGCAACCAACGGCACAGCCAGACGCACATATTGCAACGCAGCATCTGACGTAGAATCGACGCGATAGCCCGGCAAAGCCATCTAGTCCCGACATACCCGCCATTCTTTGATGCTTAACGTGTTTTTATCTGCTCACGCCAGCCTGCAGGTGCTACTACCCGACGCCAGTTGACCTGCCCATGGACCTGCTTTTTCCCTTAGACCCGTTGCGCCGGCTGGTCACCACTTCGCTACTGGTGGCCGCCTCGGTGCCCAGCCCGCAGACACAGACCGCCCCCGAAGCATTCCCACGGCGGACCGTGCACCTCGTGGTTCCTTTCACGGCGGGCGGCACCACCGACATCATTGCCCGTGTCATTGCCGATAAGCTGCGCACCCGACTGGGCCAGCCCGTGGTAGTCGACAACCGGCCGGGTGCCTCCACGATGATCGCGGCGGAGCTGGTCGCCAAGGCGCCCGCCGACGGATACACGCTGCTACTCGCCAGTTCCACCACGTTCAGCATGCTCCCCGCGCTGCGCACCAGCCTGCCCATCCCGGCGGAAGGGGCCTGGGCGCCGATCGGCATCATCGCGCAGGCGCCGGTCATGCTCACCACCCGATCGGACTCCGGCATCAAGTCGTTCGCGGACATGCTGGCGCGTGCAAGCGCCCAACCGGGCACCGTCACCTACGGCACCACCGGCCCGGGCACCGCGCAGTACATTGTGGGCGCCATGATCGAGGCCGACCTGCATGCGGACATCACCCCCGTGTCATATCGCGGCAGCACGCAGATCCTCGCCGACGTCATTGGCGGGCAGATCGACCTGAGCCTCGACCCCATCGCCGTTGCCCAGCCTTACCTCGAGTCTGGCAAGTTGCGCCCGCTGGCGATCAGTGCCGGGGCGCGCTCCCCGCAGTATCCGGGCGTGCCAACCTTTGCCGAACTCGGCATCGCCATGCCCGGCAATGCATTCTGGTTCGGCATTGCCGCGCCGCGCGCCACGCCGCCAGCGGTGGTGGAGCGGCTGGAAAAGGAATTGCAGGGGGTGCTTCTGGACCCTTCCGTGGAGGCAGTCTTCCAGCGGCAGTCGATCTGGGTCATGCGCGGCAACGCGGAGGATTTCCGCCGGCGCGTGCAGGGCGAGATAACGCAATATCGTCGACTCGCAAAGGACGGCAGGGTGAAGCTCGAATAGCAGAAGCCCCGGGTACCTGTTACCAGGTATCCGGGGCTCCCATGGCGGCTCGCCTTTCCCAACGCGTGGCTGCCGCCGGCGGCCGCCCTGCGCGACAGGGCGGCCAGGCTTGCATCGATTACGCCTTGACGGCTGCCAGCGCGGCGTTCAGCGTCTTGCTGGGGCGCATCACGATGTCCAGCTTGGCAAAGTCGGGCTTGTAGTAGCCGCCGATATCGGCTTCCTTGCCTTGCACGGCCGACAGCTCGCCAACGATGACCTGCTCGTTGTCGGTCAGTTGCTTGGCCAGCGGCGCGAACTGCGCTGCCAGGGCAGCATCGTCGGTCTGTGCCGCCAGTTCCTGGGCCCAGTACATGGCCAGGTAGAACTGGCTGCCGCGGTTGTCCAGCTGGCCGGTCTTGGGCGACGGGTTCTTGTTGTTGTCCAGCAGCTTGCCAGTGGCGGCGTCCAGCGTCTTGGCCAGGATCTTGGCTTTTTCGTTGCTGGTCTTGATGCCGAGTTCTTCCAGCGACACCGCCAGCGCCAGGAATTCACCCAGCGAATCCCAGCGCAGGTGGTTTTCTTCCACCAGTTGCTTGACGTGCTTAGGCGCCGAGCCGCCCGCGCCGGTTTCATACATGCCGCCGCCGGCCATCAGCGGGACGATGGAGAGCATCTTGGCGCTGGTGCCCAGTTCCATGATCGGGAACAGGTCGGTCAGGTAGTCGCGCAGGATGTTGCCGGTCACCGAGATGGTGTCCAGGCCGCGGATGACGCGTTCCAGCGTGTAACGCATGGCGCGCACTTGCGACATGATCTGGATGTCCAGGCCGGTGGTGTCGTGATCCTTCAGGTAGGTCTCGACCTTCTTGATCATCTCGGCTTCGTGCGGGCGGTACGGGTCCAGCCAGAAAATGGCCGGCATGCCGGAGTTGCGCGCGCGCGTGACGGCCAGCTTGACCCAGTCGCGGATCGGTGCGTCCTTGACCTGGCACATGCGCCAGATGTCGCCCTCTTCCACGTTCTGCACCAGCAGCACTTCGCCGGTGGCGATGTCAACGATGCGGGCTTCGCCGGCCTCGGGCACTTCAAAGGTCTTGTCGTGCGAGCCGTACTCCTCGGCTTGCTGCGCCATCAGGCCGACGTTGGGCACGGTGCCCATGGTGACCGGGTCGAAGTTGCCGTTGGTCTTGCAGAAGTTGATGATTTCCTGATAGATGCGGGCAAACGTGCTCTCCGGGATCACGGCCTTGGTGTCCTTCGGACGGCCATCGGCGCCCCACATCTTGCCGCCGATGCGGATCATGGCCGGCATCGAGGCGTCCACGATCACGTCGTTGGGCGCGTGCAGGTTGGAGATGCCCTTGGCCGAATCCACCATCGCCAGCTCGGGACGGTGTTCGTGGCAAGCGTGCATGTCGCGGATGATTTCTTCGCGCTTGGAGCTCGGCAGGCTTTCCAGCTTGTCGTACAGGTTGACCAGGCCGTTGTTGACGTTCACGCCCAGTTCGTCGAACAGCTTGCTGTGCTTCTCGAAGGCTTCCTTGTAGAAAATCTTCACGGCGTGGCCGAACACGATGGGGTGCGAGACCTTCATCATGGTGGCCTTCACGTGCAGCGACAGCATCACGCCGGTCTTGCGCGCGTCTTCCATCTGTTCTTCGTAGAAGTCGCACAGCGCCTTCTTGCTCATGAACATGCTGTCGATGATCTCGCCGTCCAGCAGCGACACCTTCGGCTTGAGCACGATGGTCTTGCCGCTCTTGGTGACCAGCTCCATCTTGACATCGCGGGCGCGGTCCAGGGTCATGGACTTTTCGCCATGATAGAAGTCGCCGTGCTTCATGTGCGCCACGTGCGTGCGCGAAGCCATGCTCCACTCACCCATGCTGTGCGGGTTCTTGCGTGCGTAGTTCTTGACGGCAGCCGGCGCGCGGCGGTCCGAGTTGCCTTCGCGCAGGACCGGGTTCACGGCGCTGCCCAGGCACTTCGAATAGCGTTGGCGGATGGCCTTCTCGGCATCGGTCTTCGGGTCTTCCGGGAAATCGGGAACCTTGTAGCCCTTGGCCTGCAGTTCCTTGATCGCGCTGACCAGCTGGTGCACGGAGGCGCTGATGTTGGGCAGCTTGATGATGTTGGTGTCCGGCTGCAGGGTCAGTCGGCCCAGTTCGGCCAGGTTGTCGGGCACGCGTTGTGCCTCGGTCAGGAATTCGGGGAATTCGCCCAGGATACGGCCCGCCACCGAGATGTCGCTGGTCGTCACGTTGATGCCGGCCGGGGCGGTGAAGGTGCGGATGATGGGCAAAAAGGCACTGGTCGCCAGCAGCGGAGCTTCGTCGGTCAGCGTGTAGATGATGGTGGGTTGCTGGGTACTCATTGCTTATCTCAGGATCAAGAAATAGGTTGGAGAACGCCACCGGCTGGGTCACAGCCCGGCAGGAATGCCCGAATTTTGCCTGAATTTTCTCCAGGGGGGTCTGAACCGCACGGGGTTTTTGCTTCGCAATCGCAAAACGCAAGTTCTGCGTGGGGGCAAGGCTAGCGCTGCGTGGCGCGTGCAGGGGCGGACAGCGCGCCGGCATTTGCCCCCACGCCGCGCACATCTGGCTGGCCAACGGGCTTAACTGCGCTTAAAGCCAGCTAACATGCACAAAACCGCTGCGCTAGTCCCAAAAACTGCGGAATGCGGCGGCAGCGATCACGGGGACCGTCAGCACCAGCGGAATGGCAAAGTACGGAACTTCGAGATCTACGCGCCACTTGTAGATAAGCCAGGCGATGCCGGCCGCGAGCGTAACCAGGCCCACGAGCGCCGCGAGAACGTTCAGTACCCTGTCGGACGGGCGCCTGCGCGTCCGTTCTTTGGTGGAAAGCGCTTTCATCCCAGCTCCAATGCAGATCGTGACGGGCATTTGTTCTATTTTGCTCTATTAAAGGCTACTCCGGCGCCCTGCGTAAGGGCGAGTCATGGCGGGCAGCATGGTGAGAGTCTTGGCGCTTTGTGGGCCGCATTGGCCGGATCATGGGCGCCTTAGGGCAAAATACCGCCTTGAGCGGCCCGGCCGGGCCCGAAGAACAAGATGCTGACGGGCGAGCCCGCCACTGCGCGCACCACGCCGTTGCCTGCCGGCAAGCGCCTGCGCTGCGGCAGGGCGGGCCCAGTACAGCATCGCCAGGGGACAGCTCGTCCTTCAACAGAGCACATCTGGAGCCATTGATGACCGACTCGAACATGTCTTTCCTAGGCAGGATTTCCCTTGCCGTGGGCACGTTTTTCAACATCCTGGGCGACCGCGAGCTTGCCGCGGGCGTGCGGCGCCTGCGTGACGGCACGGGGCCTGGCGCAAGTCCAGCGCCCGCTGCACCCGTTCCTGCCCCCATGGCCGCGGCACCGGCCCCGAGCGCGCTGAAAGAAGCGAGCCCCGAGGCCGCGCTCCAGCTGCTGGGCCTGCTCCAGCGCGACGCGCGCTTCATCGATTTTGTCGAGGAAGACATCGCCGGCTATTCCGACACGGAAATCGGTGCCGCCGCCCGGCTGGTGCATGACGGTTGCCGCGCCGTGCTGCGCGAGCATTTCACCATCCGGCCGGTGCGCGAGGAAGCCGAGGGCAGCCGCGTAACGGTGCCCGACGGGTTCGATCCCACCGCCATCCGGCTGACCGGCAACGTGGTCGGCAGCGCGCCGTTCAACGGCAGCATCAGCCACCGTGGCTGGCGCGTGGCGGAAGTCCGCCTGCCCCGGCTGGCCGAGCGCCATGACGCCACCGTGATCGCCCCGGCCGAGGTCGAGCTATGAGCGACCCCCGCTACTCGATCGGCATCGACCTGGGCACGACGCATTGCGCCCTCTCCTACGTCGACCTCACCGCCAGTGACGGCGAGAAGACCACCCAGGGCGTCCTGCCCATCACACAGCTCACCGCACCAGGCGCGATCGAAGATTGCGACCTGCTGCCGTCGTTCTTGTACCTGCCGCATCCGAGCGAGCTGGCTCCGGGCGACCTGGCCTTGCCGTGGAACGCCGCGCGGGACTTCGCCGTGGGCGAGCTGGCGCGCAGCCGTGGCGCGGCCACGCCGATCCGGCTGGTATCGAGCGCGAAGAGCTGGCTTTGCCACCCCGGGGTAGACCGCCGCGCGGCGATCCTGCCGAACGACGCGCCGGCGGAAGTGCCGCGCGTGTCGCCGCTCGAGACTTCCGTGCGCTATCTCTCGCACCTGCGCGAAGCGTGGGACCACGCGCATCCCGACGCCCCGTTCGGTGAGCAGGACATCACCGTCACCATTCCCGCGTCGTTCGATCCGGCCGCGCGGGAACTGACGGCAGAAGCCGCCGAATCCGCGGGCTATGCCCGCATGACCCTGCTGGAGGAGCCTCAGGCCGCGCTCTATAGCTGGATTCAGAAGAGCGGCGGCCAGTGGCGCAAAGAGGTCAAGGTGGGCGACATCATCCTGGTCGTCGACGTGGGTGGTGGCACCACCGATCTTTCGCTGATCGCCGTGATCGAGCGCGAGGGCAACCTGGAGCTGCACCGCGTCGCCGTCGGCGAGCACATCCTGCTGGGCGGCGACAACATGGACCTGGCGCTGGCCCACGTGGTGGCGCGCAAGCTCGCGGCCCAAGGCACGCAGGCCGACCCGTGGCAACTGCGCGCGCTCACCTATGCCTGCCGCAGCGCCAAGGAAACCCTGCTCAGCGACCCAACCACGGACGCGGTGCCGCTGGTCGTGCCGAGCCGCGGCTCCAAGCTCATCGGCGGCTCGATCCGCACGGAGCTGACCCGCGCCGAGCTCACCCAGATCATCCTGGAAGGCTTTTTCCCGCAGGTGGATGGCTCTGCCCGCCCGGTCAGCCGGGCACGCGCCGGGCTGACGCAACTGGGCCTGCCGTACGCGCAGGACCCGGCCATCACACGACATCTGGCGGCGTTCCTGGGCCGCCAGGTGGCAGCGCTGGCCGAGATGGAAGGCCTGGCAGGCAAGGCGGCGCCGGGCGCGACCTTCCTGCATCCCACGGCGGTGCTGTTCAACGGCGGCGTGTTCAAGTCCGCCCTGCTGGTCGAGCGCATCCTGCAGACGCTCAACGGCTGGCTCGCCGCGGAAGGCGCGGCCCCCGCGCGCCTGCTGGGGGGCGCCGACCTGGACCTGGCTGTCGCGCGTGGCGCCGCCTACTACGGCTACGTGCGCCGCGGCAAGGGCGTGCGCATTCGCGGCGGCACCGCGCGGGCCTACTACATTGCGGTGGAATCGGCGATGCCCGCCATCCCGGGCTTCGAGCCGCCCATCCAGGCGCTGTGCGTGGCGCCCTTCGGCATGGAGGAAGGCACCGAGGCGCCGTTGCCGGAGCAGGAATTCGGGCTCGTGGTCGGCGAACCCGTGCACTTCCGCTTCTTCGGCTCGTCGGTGCGCCGCCAGGACCAGGTAGGCACCCTGCTCGACTTCTGGGGGCCCGAAGACCTGCAAGAGCTCGATGAAATCCAGGCCACGCTGCCGCCCGAAGGCCGCACGCCTGGCGAAGTCGTGCCGGTGAAGCTGCATGCCCGCATCACGGAGGCCGGCACGCTGGAGCTGGAAGCCGTGCCCCGTGGCACAGGCGAGCGCTGGAAGGTCGAGTTCGACGTGCGCGGCAACGCGAATGCCTGAGTGCCATGCATGAAGCGGTATAGCGTCGGCATTGACCTGGGCACGAGCAACACGGTCGTCGCCTATGGCGAGGCAGGGTCGGAGGACATCCGCGTCTTCGACATCGATCAACTGGTGAGCCTGGGAGAGGTGGCCACGCGGCCACTCCTGCCGTCCGTGCGGTACCACGCGGCGCCGGGGGAGCTGAATGCCAGCGATCTGCAGTTGCCGTGGCAAGTTGCCAATGGGACGGATGGTGCCGATGGAGCCGCATCGGGCCATGTCGTGGTGGGCCGCCTTGCGCGCACGCTGGGCGCGCAAGTGCCCGGCAGGCTGGTCGCCAGCGCCAAAAGCTGGCTGTCGCATGCGTCGGTCGACCGCGTGGCGCCGATCCTGCCGTGGGGCGCCGCCGACGAAGTCGGCAAGGTGTCGCCGGTGGCGGCCAGCGCCAGCTACCTGGCGCATGTGCGCGCGGCATGGAACCACCGTTTCCCCGATGCCCGGCTCGAGGATCAGGACGTGGTGCTCACCGTGCCCGCCTCGTTCGATGAAGGCGCGCGCGCCCTCACGCTGGAAGCCGCGCGCATGGCCGGACTGCCCGCGCTGCGCATGCTGGAGGAGCCCCAGGCGGCCTTCTACGACTGGGTGTTCCATCATCGCGAAACGCTAGCGGCCGACCTGGCGCAAACGCGGCTGGTGTTGATCTGCGATGTCGGCGGCGGCACCACCGACCTGACCCTGATCAAGGTGGAGGTGCAGGACGGCCAGCCGCAATTGACACGGATCGGGGTTGGCAATCACCTGATGCTCGGCGGCGACAACATGGACCTCGCCCTCGCGCATCTGGTCGAGTCGCGCATCGCCACGGCGCACTCGCGCTTGTCGGCGGGCAGCCTGTCGCAGTTGGTCGAGCGATGCCGTGCCGCCAAGGAGCAACTGCTCAGCGCGCAGGCGCCGGAGGCGGTCACGATCACGCTGCTCGGTTCGGGCTCCCGGCTGATCGGCGGCGCGCGCTCCGTCGAAGTCACCCGGCAGGAGATCGAGCAGATCATTGTCGAGGGGTTTTTCCCAGCCGTCTCGGCCGGCGAAAGACCGGGGCGCTCACGGGGCGGCATCGTCGAATTTGGCCTGCCCTATGCGGCCGACCCGGCGATCACCCGGCACGTTGCGGCCTTCCTGGGCCAGCACGCGGCCCAGTCGCGCATCGCGAACGCACAGGATGCAAGAGAAGCGCCAGACGACGCGCCACCGATGCCCGACACCTTGCTGCTCAACGGCGGCGTGTTCCGCGCCGAGGCGCTGACGGGGCGTTTGTCGAGCACGCTTGGCGCCTGGCGCCGAGCGCCCTTGCATGTGCTGCACAACGACAACCCCGACGTGGCGGTCGCCCGTGGCGCGGTGGCGTTCGCGCTTGCCCGCGCCGGGCATGCGCCGCGCATCGGCGGGGGCTCGCCGCGCAGCTATTTCCTCGTGCTGGACAACGGTGATGCCGCGCAGGCACAGCGCGGCATTTGCCTGTTGCCGCGCGGCACCGAAGACGGCCAGGAGATCCATCTCAAGGATCGCACCTTCTCCCTGCGCCTCGGGCATCCGGTACGCTTCCACCTGGTCTCCTCCGTCGCCGACACGCCCTATCAGCCGGGCGAACTGGCCGACCTCGCCAGCGGCGATTTCGTCCGCCTGCCGCCGATCGCCACCGTGGTGCAACCGCGCGGCGCCAGCGACGCGCGAGACACGCTGGTGCAACTCACCACATCGCTTACCGAAGTCGGCACGCTGGAGGTGCACTGCAGCGAGATCGCCAATCCTTCACAGCGCTGGCTGCTCGAGTTCCAGCTGCGCGGCGATGCCCCGGCGGCAGACACGGCGACCCACGCGCCGCATCCCTCCCTGGCCCAGGCCATCGAATGCATCGACCGCACCTTTGGCGCCCGCTCGCAAGACGTTGGCCCCAAGGAAGTCAAGCGGCTGCGCGCGCAACTGGAGCAACTGCTGGGCACGCGCGACCAATGGGACAGCGCGCTGCTGCGCGCCCTGTTCGGCACGTTGTGGGAACGCGCGCGCCGCCGCCGCCGCACGGCAGACCATGAACGCCTCTGGCTCAACCTTGCCGGCTATTGCATGCGGCCTGGGTTCGGCTACCCGCTGGACGAGTGGCGCGCCGGGCAGCTCTGGTCATTGTTCGAGCAGGGCATCCAGTACGTCAACGAGAGCCAGATCTGGTCGGAATGGTGGACGCTGTGGCGCCGCACCGCCGGCGGCCTGGACGAAAGCGCGCAGTTGCGCTTGCTGGACGACATCGCCTTCTACCTGCAGCCCCCCGGCACGGCGCGCTACAAGCGCCCCGCCGGCGCCGCCAAGGCCGGCTACGCCGACATGGTGCGGCTCGCGGGATCGCTGGAACGCGTGCCTGTCGAGCGCAAGATCGAAGTCGCCGAGTGGCTGCTCGCCCGGCTCAAGAAACCCTCGGAGAACCTTCAAAGCTGGTGGGCCGTGGGCCGCATCGGCGCGCGCCGGCCGTTCTACGGCAGCGCGCACAGCGTCGTGCCGCCAGAGGTTGGCTCGCAATGGCTGGAGGCGATTCTTGCGCTCGACTGGAAGAAGGTCGAGCCGGGCGCCTTCGCCGCCGTGCAGATTGCCCGCATGACGGGGGACCGGTCGCGGGACCTGCCGCTGGATATCCGCATGCGCGTGGTCAGCCGGCTCGAGGCCGTCAACGCGCCACGTAGCTGGATCGACATGGTGCGCACAACGGTGGAACTCGATGAGGCCGATGAAGGACGGGTCTTTGGCGAGTCGCTGCCAGCGGGGTTGACGCTGATCGTAGCCTGAGTGCGATCGCGGCGGGCCGGCAAATGACCTAGCCGACCTCCGCGAATCTTCGCAGCGACGCGAGATCCAGGATCTCGATGGACCCCCGCGTGCGCTGCACCAGGCCCTGCGCCTCGAAATCCCGGAGAATCTGGTTCACCGTTTGCCGCGAAACCGACAGCATCAAGCCGAGTTGCTCTTGCTGCACGTTGATCACCCGCTTGCTCAGGCCATGGCGCTCGCCATAGCCGCCGGCGATGGCCAGCAAGCGGCGCGCCAGCCTGACCGGCACAGGCATCAGCACCGACGACTCAATCGCTTCAAACGCCAGCCTGAGCTTTGGGGCCATCAGCAAGCCCACCGCTTTCCAGTGCACCGGATTTTCGTCGAGAAACCGCACCGCATCCTGCTGGTCGATATGCAGCAGCACCACGTCGGACTCGATCCAGGCATCGTGGGCGCGCGGCAAGGCGTCAAACAAGGCAACCTCGCCGAACCATTGCGGCGTTTCCGCAAAAGCCAGCAGTGCCTCCTTGCCATCGGCGGAGGAACTGGTCATGCGGATGGCGCCAGCCACCACAAAGTACAGGCCATCCGCCGGGTCCCCGTGCGCGAACAAGCGTTGGCCCGCAGCTAGCGACCTGACCTTGGCGTGCGCGACGATCCACCGTTGAAAATCAGCGGCAAGACCGGCGAACCATACGCTGGATCGCAGGGCAGCGAGGTGGTCTTCGGGGGTGGATGACTTTGACACAGCGCCAATCGTAGTCTTATGTCAGGAAGACGACATTGTAGTCCGCCATTCCCTGCAAAGATCGCTCATTGCGATCAGGGACCTGGATGAAAACCCTGGACACCCTGAAAACCCCGCAAGCCCTGAAGACCCGAAGCACCGGCGACTTCGCCATCCCGGCAACAACCGCCGGCAACAAACCCGATAAGAGGAACGAGGCAATGGACGTAGCGACCTCCCCCGCTCTGTATAAGCGTGACTTTCCAGCCGCATTCCGTGCGATCCGCAAGCTGCTGGCAAACGGAGACGACACCACGCAAGTGTTTCTCATCATGCGCGCCCTCAACGGCCCGTCCGCGCCAAAGAACTACGCGCGGCTCCTGAGGACCACGAGCGGGCGGCGGCTGGCTTATCTTCGCGTCGAACTGACGGAGCGCTTCTCCGACCCGGCGTTCATCGCCAGCTTCGCACCCGGCACGCTCGGCGCCGCCTACCGCGCGTTCCTGGAGCAAACGGGCTACAGCGCCGCCGGACTTGCCGCGATTTCAAACCTCAACAGCGAGCCGCTGGTCGAGGATCCCTACGCCTGGTTCGGCAGGCGAACCCGTGACATCCACGACATCTGGCATGTGCTGACCGGCTACAAGGCCAACGAGAACATGGGCGAAGCAGCGCTGGTGGCGTTCAGCTACGCACAGACCGGCGCCCTCGGCTGGGCATTCATCGCCGTTGCTACCGCCTTGCAGAGCCTGCGCAAGACCGGCAACACCGCGTACTTGCGCGCCGTCGTCGAGGGCTATCGCCATGGACGCAAGGCGAAGTGGCTGATGGCCGAGGACTACGAGACGCTGCTGCATGAGCCGCTCGAGGCAGCGCGCGCGCGGCTGGGCATTCTCGAACCCGTGCTGTACCAGGCAGCCAGCAAGGCCGCGCAATGCCAGCCACAGGGCGCGGCTTCGCAATCGCTGTTTTCCGACTAAGCTCCGGGCGCTGCCTATGGGCCTATGGGCCTATGGGCCTGTGGGCCTGTGGGCCTGTGGGCACTCCTGCTGCGTTTCTGGCGAATTTCGTATTTTATCAATCGCATCGGGCGCATCCATCAAAATGGCATCCCGCATCCATCCGTAATTTCCGCAGCCGGGACCCAAAGCACTGTCCCTTGTCTATTGTCGATTGTGATTGCAGACGTTTGGCAGGCGCCAGCGGGAATGCTATGCTCCCCATACGCTTGCTGCCGTCGGCAGCAAGCGTCATTCAACGAACACAAGACTCCATAATCCATGGCTACCAAAGCAAATGCTGTCGTAAAGACCACCGCCAAGCCTGCCGCCAAGAAGGCGGCGCCGGCAAAGAAGGCGGCTCCGGCAAAGAAGGTCGCAGCGGCCGCGCCGGCGGTGAAACCCCTGAAGGACACGTTCAACAAGTCCAGCCTGGTGGCCCACCTGGTGGCCCAGACTGAACTGGATGCCAAGACGGTCAAGACCGTGCTGGTCCATCTGGAAAACACCATCCTGAGCGCGGTGCACAAGAAGGGCGCCGGCGAATTCACCCTGCCGGGCCTGTTCAAGGTCGTGGCAACCCAGGTTGCCGCCACCAAGAAGCGCTTCGGCAAGAACCCGTTCACCGGCGAAGACCAGTGGTTCGCTGCCAAGCCGGCGACCGTCAAGGTCAAGGTTCGCCCGATGAAGAAGCTGAAGGACGCCGCGCTGTAAGCTGAGCGGGCAAACAGAACGCAGCTGAAACAAAAGGGAGCCCGCGTGGCTCCCTTTTGCATTGCAGGTCAATACCCGATATCGAGCACACGCGATGAAGATCAGGTCCGAGTGGATTTTTGAGTGCGAGCCACGGCATGTCTGGCCGCACTTCCTTCATGCCCGCATGGATGCGTCGCGCCCGCTGCTGTTCTGGCTGGGCATTCCAAAGCCAATGAGCTGCCGCGTCCTGGAGGGCGTCGCGGCGGTCGGGAACACGCGGCAATGCACCACGGACCGGGGCACCATCGACCAGCGCATCCTGCAACTGGAGCCGGACCGGCTGCTGCAGTACCAGATGCAGGAAAGCACAGTCTGGTGCCGTGCCTGGGTCGGCAAGCTGATCGACACCTTCAGCCTTGAGCCGCTGGGCGATGGCAGGACACGGGTACGGCGCACGACCGAATTCGAAGCCAAGGGATTCCTGAAGGACATCAGGCTCGTCGGTCTCTGGGCGGCGCTGCGCCAGGCGCATGCTTATGCCGCGCGAAACTGGCAGCGGCTGGCACTGCAGAGCCTGCGCGAATCCGCCTGAGCACGCCATCCTCGCCAGGCCGCTCTCGCGGCCTGCCGGCCGGGCGACAAGCCCCGCCACTCAAGTTCCCACCTCGATAGCCGATATTCACCATAGTCCGCAGATGCGTTCGCGATAAACGGCGCGGCTGACAATAGAGCGAATCCAGGTCCTATGGGCCAGCATTTCGCCGCCTTATTATTTCCATTCAGGTAGAAGAAAATGAAGAATCTTGGAATTGGGGTACGCCTTGGCATTGGCTTTGGCGTGGTGCTGCTGCTGTCAACGCTCATGACCGTGTTCAGCATCCTGGGGCTGCAGGACGTGGCCAGCCACACGCACGACATGATGCAGCAGCCGCTGGCCAAGGAGCGCGTCGTCAGCGACTGGTATCGCCTGATGCATACGAGCGTGCGTCGCACCACCGCGGTGGCGCGCAGTGCCGACCCGAGCCTGGGCGCATTCTTCGCCGCCGAGACGAAGGGGTCGGTCGACGCCATCGCGGCGTTGCGCGACAAGATCGAGCCGATGCTGTCCTCCGACGCGGAGAAGGCGGCGTTCAAGACGATCCAGACCGTGCGCAAGCCGTACAACGACTCGCGCGACAAGATCACCAAGCTCAAGGAAGCCGGCCAGACCGACGAAGCCAACCAGGTGCTCGAGAGCGAGTTCGTGCCCGCCGGCAATGCCTACCTTGCCGAGATCCAGAAGCTGCTGGATATCCAGCGCGCCAGCATTGACCAGACCGCATTGGACATCAACGAGATCTACCTCTCCGCACGCAATCGCCTGATCGCGCTTGGCGTGCTGGTGCTGGCCATTGGCGTGGCGTTCTCGGTATGGCTGACCGCCGGCATCACCGCGCCGCTGCATCGCGCCGTGGGCTTCGCGCGCAAGGTGGCGTCTGGCGACCTGACCAGCCACATCCGCTCGGATAGCAAGGACGAGACTGGCCAGCTGCTGCGCGCCCTGGGCGACATGAATGGCAACATCCTGCGCATCGTGACCCAGGTGCGCACCGGCACCGAATCCATTGCGTCCGGCACGAGCCAGATCGCCGCAGGCAACACGGACCTGTCCCAGCGCACGGAAGAACAAGCGTCGTCACTGCAGGAAACGGCCTCCAGCATGGAGGAGCTGACCAGCATCGTCCGCCAGAACGCGGACAACGCCAAGCAGGCGAGCTCGCTCGCCGTCAACGCCTCCGAGATCGCGATCAAGGGCGGTGCGGTGGTTGGCCAGGTGGTCGACACCATGCAGGAGATCAACGGTGCTTCGCGCAAGGTGGTCGACATCATTGCCGTGATCGAGGGCATCGCCTTCCAGACCAACATCCTCGCCCTCAACGCCGCGGTGGAAGCCGCCCGCGCGGGCGAGCAAGGCCGGGGCTTTGCCGTGGTGGCCGGCGAGGTGCGCAGCCTGGCGCAGCGCAGCGCGACCGCCGCCAAGGAGATCAAGTCGCTGATCGGCGACTCGGTCGAGCGCGTGGAAAAGGGCTCGCAGCTGGTCACCAAGGCCGGCCAGACCATGGATGAGATCGTGGGCGCGGTAAAACGCGTGACCGACATCATGGGCGAGATCAGCGCCGCCTCGGCCGAGCAGAGCGCCGGCATCGAGCAGGTCAACCAGGCCGTCACCCAGATGGACACGGTGACGCAGCAGAACGCCGCGCTGGTGGAGCAAGCCGCGGCCGCAGCGGGATCGCTGGAAGAGCAGGCCCAGCGCCTGAAGGAAGCGGTATCCACGTTCCGCCTCGTGGCTGCCTGAACCGCCCGCCCCTCCTGGTCCTCCTATGGCGCGCCGCGAGCCGCTTGCCGGTCACGCCAGCGGAAAGGTGGCAACTGCCGTCGTCTTGTGAAGGACGACGGCATCGTACAGCGCCACCAGCGCTTCTTGAATGGCAGCGGCAATGGCCGGCGTCGATACCATGCCATCCTCATCCAGCCTGGCGCCCAGCAATGGCACGGTGATCGACGCCGGCTCGATAATGACGGCGGCCATCGTCTTCAAGGTCTCGCGCAGTGCCGCATCGGCATGGTGCGCGCGCGGCGATGCATTGAGCACGGCGACCGGCTTGAAGGCGAACGGCTCGTAACCCACCAGCCAATCCAGTGCATTCTTGATCGTGCCGGTCACGCCGTGCGCGTACTCGGGGCTAGCGATCAGCAGCGCGTCCGCCTGCGCCACCTCGGCAAACAAGCGTGTCACGCTGGCATGCGGACAAGCCTCGTCGTCCGGGTTGAACAGCGGCAACGCCCCAAGACCGCTGAACACTGCAACCGACACATTCGCTGGCGCCAGCCGCGCGGCCGCGCGCAGCAGCGCGGAATTGATGGACACAGCCCGCAGGCTGCCGGATAGCGCAAGTACTTTCATCATTCCCGATTTGCACCGCATGGGTGGTGTCTGAGCCAGCGCGCATTCTATGCCGAATGCGCCTGGCTGCCCGCAGCCCTTTGCGCAAGCCCCGATTGCACCAAACCGCCCCGCCCCCTAAACTCCTGTGCCAGTGCCCCGCGCCAGCACCCGCCCGGCCCCTTTGCGGGACCAGAGCGCACTCGACCAGGAGACCATCGATGACCTTTGCCCCCTTGCTGCGTGCCCTCGCGGCTTGCAGCGTGCTTGCCATGGCGCCAACGCTTGCCCACGCCGCCGATCCCGTCAGGATCGGGCTGATCGCGCCCTTCTCGGGCAGCTTTGCCGACTATGGCAAGCAGATGGAAGGCGGCATCAAGGCGT
Organism: Cupriavidus sp. GW821-FHT02F09; assembly: GCF_059421605.1. Taxonomy (NCBI): domain Bacteria; kingdom Pseudomonadati; phylum Pseudomonadota; class Betaproteobacteria; order Burkholderiales; family Burkholderiaceae; genus Cupriavidus; species Cupriavidus sp. GW821-FHT02F09. Next base: position 40,292 of record NZ_JBWKVH010000032.1, on the reverse strand, counting down.
TCCAGAAGCTCAATGGCGATACCGTGGCGGGGCGCAAGGTGCAGATCATCAGCAAGGACACCACGGGCCCGGCCCCGGATGTGGCCAAGCGGCTGGCACAGGAGCTGGTGGTGCGCGACAAGGTCGACGTGCTGGCCGGCTTCGGCCTCACGCCCGAGGCCCTGGCAGTGGCGCCGATTGCAGAGCAAGCCAGAAAGCCGATGGTGATCTTCAACGCGGCGTCGTCCTCGATCACCACCAAATCCGCGTATATCGCGCGGGTGTCGATGACCTTGCCGCAGATCTCGGCGCCGATGGCCACCTGGGCCATCAAGAACAAAGTGCGCAAGGTAGCGACGCTGGTGGCGGACTACGCGCCGGGGATCGACGCGGAGACCGCGTTCAAGACCAATTTCATCGGCGGCGGCGGACAGGTGGTCGAATCGATCCGGGTGCCGCTGCGCAACCCGGAGTTCGCGCCGTTCATCCAGCGCATCAAGGATGCCAAGCCGGAGGCGGTGTTTCTGTTCCTGCCCGCCGGCGAGCAAGGCGTGGCGTTCATGAAGGGCTTTCGCGAGCGCGGCCTGGCCGAGGCCGGCATCCGCGTGATCGCCACCGGCGACCTGACCGACGACCATGTGCTGCCAGCCATGGGCGACGCCACGCTGGGCGTGATCACGTCGTTCCATTACTCGATGGCGCACGATTCGCCCGAGAACAAGGCCTTCTTGAAAGCCTTTGCCGAAGCCAATCCCGGCGCCGGCCGGCCTAACTTCATGGCCGTGGCCGCCTATGACGGCATGCGCGCAATCTACGACGCGCTGAAGAAGACCGGCGGCGCGACCGACGGCGACAAGTTCGTCGCGGCGCTCAAGGGCATGAAGATCGTCAGCCCGCGCGGCCCGATCATGATCGACCCGGACACCCGCGATGTAGTCCAGACCGTCTATATCCGGCGTGTGGAGAAGGTTGGCGGCGAGCTCTACAACGTGGAGTTCGACAAGTTCGACAACGTCAAGGATCCGGGGAAGTAGGCCAGGCGGCGTGATGCGGCGAGTCTGCGTGCATCGCGCCTTCACGCTGCCGGAACTGCGATGGCGAGGGCACGACACGGGCGGGCTGTCTGTGGGTCTCGCGGGACACGCCTGCCTCGCCATCGGGCTGCGCCGCTGCGCCCTGCACATCCCAGCCACGCTGCTCGTAGCATATCCACATCGCACGCTGCGGCACTTCGTTGAAATTGCTGTCGCTGGCGGCCAGCACCCGCGCCCAGACCTCGGGCGTGGAACTGCGCCAGACGCCGCACAGCAGGCGGCGAAAGCGCGGGGCGCGCGCGGCCTCCTGCTCGATGCGGCCGATGAAGGCCGGGCCGTGATATTCGATCAGGTCTTCGAGCTCGCCTGCAGCGAGCGCGGCAAGGACACGGGGACTATCGGTGCGGGCCAGGACTTCCTGCACCAGCCGCCATAACCCTTCGGGGTCGTTGACGCCGAGCCAGTCGCAAGCCTGCCAGACCCAGAACGAGCGCACCTCGTGCCGGCCAATGGCCGGGTCGTAGCGGCTGTAACGCTGGATATAGGCGTTGACGAGCCGATTCTGCTCATGGGTTTCCATAGTTCCCCGTGACTACCCGCCTGCGAAAAATGGGCACTGCCGCTGGCCGAAGGCGGTGTTGCCGTCAACGGCCGCTGACGGCCACCAACGCTCGCCGCCTATCGCTTGCCGCCGGTTGACCATACCGGGGTTGGGCTCAGGCAACCGTCAGCAACCTGTCCAGATTGCCCTTGTCCGCCAGCAGCTCCGCGCTGGTCGACTCAAACACTACCTTGCCGCGATCGAGCACCATCGCGCGCCGCGTCATGCCAAGCGCCAGGCGAGCGTGCTGCTCCACCACGATCACAGCCATGCCGCCTTCCTCGATCAAGCGGCGGATCACATGCTGCAATTCCTGAACAATGATAGGCGCCAATCCCTCCATCGGCTCGTCGAGTAATAGCAGGGCCGGGTTTACCATGAGCGCCCGGCCAATTGCCAGCATCTGCTGCTCTCCCCCCGACAACTGGTTGCCCAGGTTTGCGCGCCGTTCCTGCAGCCGGGGAAAGACTTCGTAGACCCGAGCGACATTCCAGTGGCCCGGACGTGCCACCGCCGTCAGGTGTTCCTCCACGGTCAGGGACGGGAACATGCAGCGCTCCTGCGGCACCCATCCCAGGCCGGCGGCGGCGCGCTGATGCGCCGCCAGCCGCGCCAGGTCGCGCCCGCGCCAAGACAGGCTGCCGCGCCGCTGCCGGGTCAGGCCCATCAACGTCATCAGCAGCGTGCTCTTGCCCACCCCGTTGCGGCCCAGCAAGGCCAGGCTCTCGCCGGCATCCATCGCCAGGTCGATGCCGTCGAGCACGACGGCGTCGCCATAGCCCGCACTCAGCCCCTGCACCCGCAGCAGTTCAGTCATGGGCGGCCTCCCCGAGGTATACCTCCCTGACGCGGGGATCGGCGCCGATCTCGGCCGGCGTGCCCTCGGTCAGCACGCGGCCACCCACCAGCACCGTAATGCGCTCGGCAAAGCGAAATACCAGGTCCATGTCGTGCTCGATAAACAGGATGGTGATGTCGCGCGGCAAGCCGGAGATCACGCCGAACAGCTCTGCGCTCTCCCCGGCCGGGATGCCCGCCGCGGGTTCGTCCAGCAGCAGGATGGCGGGCCGGGTGGCCAGCGCCAGCGCGATTTCCACCAGACGCTGCTTGCCGTATGGCAGGCTGCGCGTCTCGGTATCGGCCTCGGCGTGCAGGCGCAGGCTGGCCAGCACCGCCATGGCCTCGTCGGCCAGTGCCCGCTGCGAAGCCACGGTGCGATGCCAGATCCGGGTGGCACCGCTGCGCTCGGCCACCGCCAGCACCACGGATTCGAGCACCGTCAGGCCGGGGAACAAGGTGTTGATCTGGAAGGTCCGGGTCATGCCGCGCCGCACCCGTGCGTGCTGGGGCAATTGCGTGATATCTTCGTCGCCCAGCCAGATCCTCCCGCTGCTGGCCGGCAAGGCGCCGGTGAGCAGGTTGATGAAGGTGGTCTTGCCGGCGCCGTTAGGCCCGATCAGCGCATGGCGGGCGCCCGGCGGAAACTGCAGGGAGATGTCGCTGTTGGCGGCAAACCCGCCCCAGGACCTGGACAATCCCTCGGTACGCAGCAACCTGGTCATGGCCGCCCTCCTCCCGGCTTGCGGCGCATGGCACGGCGCAAGGTATCCAGCGCGCCCATCAGCCCGCCACGCGCAAACAGCACGATCACCACCAGCAGCAGGCCAATCCAGAACTGCCAGTACACCGGATTGATGCCCGCCAGCACATCTTGCGCGACCATGAACACGGCCGCCCCGAGCAGTGCGCCGTACAAGCGGCCCGCGCCACCCAGCACCAGCATCACCAGCAGTTCCGCCGAACGCGGGAAGCCCAGCACATCCATGCCGACGAACTGTGTCGTCTGCGCCAGCAGCCCACCGGCCACGCCGGCCAGCGCCGCCGCCACGGCGAACACCGCGCCCAGGCGGCGCGGCACGTCGACACCCAGCGCCGGCATGCGGCGCACGCCTTCGCGCATGCCGCGCAGCGACAGCCCGAAGGGCGAAGCCACCAGCCTGCGCACCAGCACGAACAACAGGAACGTCACCACCAGGCTGTAAAGGTAGGCGGTCTTGCCAAACAGGTCGAACTCGAACAGCCCAAGCAACGGCGCCATGGTGACGCCCGACAGGCCATCCACGCCGCCGGTCAGGAAGGCCGCCTTGTTGGCCGCCTCGAACAGCATCAGCCCGATGCCCAGCGTGACCATGAGCCGGGTCAGGTCGCCGCCGCGCACCACCAGGAAACTTGCCAGCCAACCCGCCAGGCCAGCCACCGCGCCGGCCGCGAGCAGGCCCGAGACCGGCTCGCCCCAGCCATGCGCGGCCAGCAGCCCGGCGGTGTAGGCGCCCAGGCCGAAGAAGGCCGCATGTCCCAGCGAGACGATCCCGGCGTAGCCCAGCAGCAAATCCAACGACAGCGCGAAGAGCCCGGTGATCAGCACCTGGCTGCCAAGGATCAGGTAGCCGGGCAAGAGGAAGAACACTGCCACCGGCACCAGCCAGAACACGATCTCGCCAACGCGCCAGCGCCCGTCGGGCAGATGGGTACGCCGCTCGATCGCGCGATTCGGCAGCTCGTCAACAGCGCTCATGCCCGCCTCCCGTAAAGGCCGGCTGGGAACAGCACCAGCAGCAGCACCATCAGCGCGTAGATGACAAAGGCGCCTACCGCCGGCACGTAATACTTGCCGGCCACATCGGCCACGCCAAGCAGCAGCGCCGCCACCAGCGGGCCGCGGATGGTGCCCGCGCCGCCCACCGCCACCACCAGCAGGAAATACACCATGTACTTGAGCGGGAACGACGGATCGAGCCCCAGCACGTCGATGCCCAGCCCGCCGCCCAGCCCGGCCAGCCCGGACCCAAGCGCGAAGGTCAGGCTGAATACCCGCTCCACGTTGATGCCCAGGCCGCGCGCCGCTTGCTGGTTGTCCACCGCCGCGCGCACCTGCGCGCCAAAGCGCGTGCGCGCCACCAGCCAGCCCAGCGCCGCGGTGATGACCACCACCACGCCGATCAGGAACAAGCGATAGGCGCCAAGGTCCAGGCCCGCCACGTGCACCTGGCCGAGCAGGAAGTCGGGCAGCGCCACCGGCTGCTGGCCCGGCCCGAACACGTAGGTGGCCCCCGCGATCGCCATGAAGGTCAGCCCGATCGAGAACAGCACCTGGTCGAGATGGCTGGCGCGGTACAGCCGCCGGTACAGGGTGCGCTCCAGCACCCAGCCCACCACCGCGGCCCCCACGAAGGCTAGCGGCAGCGTCGCCAGGAAGGGCACGCCGGCCCGGGTCATCAGGACCACCGCCACGTAGCCGCCGAACATGGCGAACGCGCCGTGGGCCAGGTTGACGAAATTCATCAGGCCCATGGTCACCGACAGCCCTACGCTGATCAGGAACAGCAGGCAGCCATAGGCCAGCCCGTCGAACAGCACGCCGAGAAAACTGGCGATCATCGTCGGCCCTCCCCCGGCCACGGTGGCGCGCAACCAAGCTTTGTCATGACATCTCCTGTATGGCGATCGGGACGGGCACTCAATCGCCCTCGAAGGTGGTGAATGGCAGCCCGACATAGTTTTCCGCGAGAGCCGCGGCGGCGGCGGGCGAAGCGGCAACGTATTCCAGCTCGGCTTGCTGCAGCCGCGCCATGAAGGGGGTCTGGTCGGCAAAGCGATGCAGCAACGCGGTCATCCACCAGGAAAAATGCTCGGCACGCCAGACCCGCCGCAGGCACGTGGCGGAGTATGCCGCCAGCAGGTCGTCGCGGCGCTCGCCATAGTGCGCGGCCAACGCGCGCGCCAGCGTGCGCACGTCGGCCACGGCCAGGTTCATGCCCTTGGCGCCGGTGGGCGGCACGATATGAGCGGCATCGCCGGCCAGGAACAGCCGGCCGTATTGCATGGGCTCCACCACGTGGCTGCGCATGGGCGTTACGCCCTTCTGCAGCACGGGGCCCTCGTTGAGCCGCCAGCCGTCGCCGGTCTCCAGGCGGGCGTGCAGTTCCTGCCAGATCCGCGCGTCGGGCCACTGGGCGAGATCCTCGTCGGGCCGGCATTGCAGGTAGAGCCGCGTGATCTGCGGCGAGCGCATCGAAAACAGCGCGAAGCCGCGCGCATGGCTGGCATAGATCAGTTCCTGCGCGGCGGGCGCGGCCTCGGCCAGGATGCCCAGCCACGCAAACGGATAGCGCCGCTCGAACACCTGCAGCGCAGCCGGCGGAATTGCCTCGCGCGAGACCCCATGAAAGCCATCGCAGCCGGCGATGAAATCGCAATGCAGCGTGTGGCGCTTGCCGCCGTGGGTGAACGTGACGCTGGGCTTGCTGCTGTCAACGCCATGCAGGGCCACGCCGCTGGCCTCGAACAAGATGGGCGCGCCATCCGCCAAGCGCGCGGCGATCAGGTCCTTGACCACTTCGTGCTGGCCATACACGGTAATGGCGCGGCCGCCGGTTGGCCCGGACAGGTCGATGTGGTGCCGGACCCCGTCGAACAACAGGTCGATGCCATGGTGGCGCAGGCCCTGGCGCTGCAGGCGCTCGCCCACGCCGGATGCCACCAGCAGGTCGACGGTCCCCTGCTCCAGCACGCCCGCCCGGATGCGTCCTTCCACATGCTGGCGGCTGCGGTCCTCGATGACCACGGCATCGACACCGGCGCGGCGCAGCAGATGGCCCAGCAGCAGGCCTGCCGGCCCGGCGCCGATGATCGCGACCTGGGTGCGCATCGTGGTCTCCCGTCCCCCGTTTTTCGTTGCCTGCGTGGCCCGCCGGATGGGCCGTGGCGGCAGCGCCCGGCCTCTGGTGCTGGGCATTGTCAGACGCGCCACTTCATTTTGCAATCGGGGGTTCTTGCGATACGGCGCAGGCGGCTGCCAGGAATGCGGCGACGCTCAGGGCGGGAGGATCGCCACGTACGCCAGGCCAGCGGACAGCGTCAGGCACAGGGGAGAATAGACCCGCGTATCCAGCCAGGCAAACGAAGAGCCGGTGATGCGCTTGAAGAAGCCAACCAGCCGAAAATCGCCCACTGCCCTGGCCAGCATGGCCAGCGCGACCAGGCCGATGGCCCATTGCAGGACCGGCCCGGTGCAAGGCGCCGTGGCCAGCCCGGCGCGCGCGCCCACCATCAAGGCCACCACCGTCAGGCCGACGGCAACCAGCAGCGTGCCCGTGCGCGAGGGCGTGAAGGCGGGCACCATCGCGCTCGCCGTTGCCGGTGGCGCAATGTCGCCGGCGGCTACCTTGCGCGGCACACGGGGAACAGCGGCATCCTTTGCCAGGCGCCCGCCCAGCGCCCAGTAGACATGCACACCGGCAAGCAAGAGGTAGGTGCAGGCGACCAGCAGAGCGACCATGGCGGCAGGTTTCCTATCTGTGAGAATATGATCCGGATCGAGGCAACAGCTTAAGCTAGCCGGGCCGCTGCGCGGCGCGCAGTGACTAAATGCCGCAGCCCCGGCCGCCAGGTTCCGGGCCCACCAGCAAGGAGATCGTCATGTCATCCGATAGACGCCGTTTTCTTGGCCACGGCGCGCGCCTTGCCGCCGCACTTAGCCTGTCCTGCGGCGCCTGGCCCGCCAGCACGCTCGCGGCGCCGCCCGCTGCCGGGCCATTGCGCCGGGCACTGCCCGGCGGCCACGAAACCCTGCCGGTGATCGGCATGGGCACGGCCAATACCTTCAACGTGGGAACCGAACGCGCCGAACGCGCCCCGCTGGCCGAGGTCCTGGCCTTGCTGCTGCAAACGTCCGGTCCGGTGATCGACACCGCGCCCAGCTATGGCAGCGCGCAAGGCGTCACCGGCGACCTGCTGCGCGACGCCAATGCCCGCAGCAAAGTCTTCCTGGCCACCAAGATATCCAGCCCGGCCGGCGGCGCGGCGCAGGCGCAATGGACACAGTCGCTGCGCGACCTGCATTGCGATACCGTGGATCTGCTACAGGTCCACAACCTGATCGACTGGCGCGACAACCTGCGCTTTGCGCGCCAACTGAAGGATCAGGGCAAGACGCGCTATGTCGGCATCACCCACTACCGCGAGGACGCGCATGAGGCGCTGGCGCAGATCGTGCGCAGCGAACGCCTGGATTTTGTGCAGCTGAACTATTCCCTGGCCGAGCGCAATGCCGAACGCGCGCTGCTGCCGCTGTGCCAGGAGCGCGGCGTGGCCGTGCTGGTCAATCGCCCGTTCCAGGACGGGCGCCTGTTCCGCGCAGTCAAGGACCGGCCGCTGCCGCCCTGGGCCGGCGAGATCGACTGCGCGTCCTGGGGCCAGATCTTCCTGAAATTCATTGTCAGCCACCCCGCGGTGACGGCAGCGATCCCAGCCACCTCCAAGCCCCGCAACATGCAGGACAACCTTGGCGCGGGCCTTGGCCGCATGCCCGATGCGCGCCAGCGCGAGCGCATTGCCGCGCTGCTGGCCGCCTGAACCCATCATGGCAGACCCCATAAACTCCGCGGACCCCAGGCAGGCCACCCGGCACGGGCTTGGCATCCAGCCCGGTGAAGGCAACGCCGTCGCGGCTGGCTTCCTGTTCTTCTTCTGCCTGTTCGCCAGCTACTTCATGCTGCGCCCGGTGCGAGAGACCATGGGCATTGCCGGCGGCGTGCAAAACCTGCAATGGCTGTTCACCGCCACCTTCGTGGTCATGCTGGTGGCCATTCCCTTCTATGGCTTGTGCAGCGCGCGGCTGCCCCGCCGGCGTTTCGTGCCCTGGGTCTATGCGTTCTTTATTGCCAACCTGCTGGGTTTTGCCGTGGCCACGCGTGGCGCGCCGGACAACATCTGGCTGGCGCGCGTGTTTTACGTCTGGCTATCGGTGTTCAACCTGTTCGTGGTGTCGGTGGCGTGGAGCCTGATGGCGGACGTGTTCCGCCCCGGCCAGGCGCGCCGGCTGTTCGGCCTGCTGGCCGCCGGCGCCAGCGCGGGCGGCCTGGCTGGCCCGCTGCTGGGCGGCTGGCTGGTGACGCGCATCGGCCTGACCGGGCTGATGGTGCTGTCGGCCGCGCTGCTCGCGGCCACGCTGCCCGGCGTGGGCTACCTGTTCGGCTGGCGCAAGCGCGCCGGCGCGGGCGTGCCGGTGACGGACGATCCGGTGCCGGCGCAAGACCCGGCCCGACCCATCGGAGGCGGGCTCTGGGCAGGGCTGACGCTGGTGGCGCGGTCCCGTTACCTGCTTGGCATCAGTCTGTTCGTGATCCTGCTGGCCACGGCCAGTACTTTCCTCTACTTCGAGCAGGCCAGGCTGATGGCGCAGACCTTTCCCAGCCGCACGCAGCAGACGCAGGTGTTCAGCGCCATCGATGCCATCGTGCAGGCGCTGACCATCCTGGTGCAGGTGCTCCTGTCGGGGCGCATCGCCAGGCGCTATGGCGTGACCTCCCTGCTCACGGCGGTGCCGCTGGCGGTGGCGGCTGGCTTCCTGGTGCTGGCGCTGTGGCCCACCTTCGGCGTGCTGGCCGGGGTGATGATCCTGCGCCGCGTGGGGGAATACGCCTTGCTGCGCCCGGGGCGGGAGATGCTGTTTACCGTGGTGGATGCCGAGACCAAGTACAAGGCGAAGAATGTGATCGACACCGCCGTCTATCGCGCCGGCGATGCCGTGAGTGCCTGGTTCAAGACCGCCATCGATGCGCTTTCCGGCCACCCGGCCGTGGTGGCGTTCACCGGCGCCGCGCTGGCGCTGGGATGGGCGTGGCTGGGATGGTGGCTTGGCCGGCAGCATGAAGGCCAGGCCGGGAACGCGCCGGCGGCGGCCCGCGTCGGGATGACGCCGGTGCCGCGTGATGGCAGCGGCGCTTAAGTAGCGCTAGTTGATGCAGGGAGCTACAAACACGATACGCGAATCAGGCTTTGTCCTACACCGCATCCACCGTCACAGTGCGGATAATTGTGACTGTTGTGACGGATTATTTTTTGAGGAGTACTGATGAAACCCGGAATTCCAAGCCTCAAGGCAGTCGCGCTGGCAGCCGCCCTTGCCCTGGGCGGCATCGCCCACGCCCAGCTTGCACCGCCCCAGCCGCAGCAGCCACAGGGCGAGCGGGCCACGGCAACGCCCATGCCGGCCCAGCCTGCGCGCCACAAGAAGCATAAGCACAAGCACCATCACAAGAAGGCGCCGCCGCCGGCCGCCCCGGGCGCAGACGCCGCGCCGCCGCCTCCGGCCCCGCAATCGCCCCCGCCGCCGCCGCGCCCCGCCCCCTGATCGGCGTGATCACGGTGGTATTGGCGTTACATCTGCTAACCGCGCCAATCTATTCCGCAGACGCCTGACCCTTAAGATGACGTCATGGCCAGCCGCCCCCGCTGGCCGTCTCAAGGAGTCAGTCATGCGCAACACCCATCGTGCCACCCGCGCCATCGGCGCGGGCCTCATCGCCGCCGCGCTGCTGGCCGCAGGACCTGCCTCTGCACGCGACCGCTACCACGATGGCGGCTACCACGGCGGTGGCGGTTCCGCCGGCGCAGTAGCACTGGCCATCGGCGCCTTGGTCGGGCTGGCAGTCGTCGGTACCGCCGTGGCCAGCCAGCCGGTCGTGGTAGCCGCGCCGCCCCAGCCGGCATATGGCCCCCCGCCGGGATACTGCTATCGGGATTACGATCGCGCGTACGTGCCATGCGCGCCGCAGCCGGCGCCCTATTACTATCAGCAGGCGCCGCAGCCGCAATACCAGGGGTACCAGGGGTATCAAGGGTACTGAGCGCGGTTACCCCCAAGCACCGCACCAATCCCCCATCGTCACCATCTCCCGGATCGCCTGCCCGGTGCGTAGCCGGCCGAAGCCATCATTGATGCCTTCGAGCCCGAGCGTGCCGGTCAGCATACGGTCCGCCGGCAGCTTGCCCTGGCGGTACGGCGCGATATACGCGCGAGGCGCCCGCCGTCAGCGCGCCCAGCACGGCCCGCTTCATCGGCAGCTCGCACAGTACCACCGGGACCAGGGCCACAGGGCCCCTTGGCAAAGCATCGAATTTTCATTCAATGAAAATCTATAGTCTTTGTTTGACCTTCAAACTGGCTAATGCATAAGATCACCCAAAAGAAATTTCATTAAACGAAATGCTGTGGCGCACCCGCGCACACGGCAAAACCACCGGGCACTGCCGTCACGGCAGCGCCTGCGAGGAGACAACGATGCACCGACGTGCCACCCTGCGCCTGGCGGCCATGGCCTGTGCCGCCCTGTGCGCCCAGCTTGCGCTGCCGGCGCGCGCAGCGGACAACTACCCCGCCAAGCCGCTGCGGCTGGTGGTGCCTTTCACCCCCGGTGGCACCACCGACATCCTCGCGCGCCTGGTGGCGCAGAAACTGGGCGAGCCGCTGGGACAAACCGTGGTGGTGGACAACCGGCCCGGCGCCGGCGGCAACATCGGCGCCGAGGCCGTGGCCAAGGCCGCCCCGGACGGCTACACGCTGCTGATGGGCACGCTCGGCACCCAGGTCACCAACCAGTTCATCTATGCGCGCATGCCTTACGACTCGGCCAAGGACTTCGCGCCGGTGACGCTGGTCGCCAACTCGCCCAATGTGCTGCTGACCAATGCCACGCTGCCGGTCAAATCCGTGGCCGAACTCATCGCGCTGGCCAGGCAGCGGCCCGGCGGCCTCAACTACGCCTCCACCAGTACCGGCGGCTCGCCGCACCTGTCCGGCGAATTGCTCGACAGCATGGCCGGCGTGAAGATGCAACACGTGCCGTACAAGGGCGCGGCGCCCGCCATGACCGACCTGCTGGCGGGCCAGGTCAACCTCATGTTCGACAACCTGCCCTCGGCGCTGGCGCAAATCCAGGCCGGCAAGGTGCGCGCGCTGGCGGTGACCAGCCCTCAGCGTTCTCCCATCCTGCCGGATGTGCCCACCGTGGCGGAATCCGGCCTGCCCGGCTACGTGGTGAACTCGTGGTTCGGCCTGCTGGCCCCGGCCGGCACGCCACCCGCGCTGGTGGCGCGCCTGCAGCAAGCGGTGGCCAAGGTGCTGGCCACGCCCGAGGTCAAGCAGCGCATCGAGCAGCTTGGCGCGGTGCCCGGCGGCGACTCGCCTGCCGCCTTTGCCGCGGTGATCCGCGCCGATACCGAGAAATGGGCGCGCGTGATCAAGAGCGCAGGCATCCAGGCCCAGTAAGCCCAAGATTCCACGCAAAACGACAAACCAAGGATCCCGTCATGGCAACCAAGACCCTGCGCATTGGCTCAGGCTCCGGCTGGTGGGGCGACCGCGTCGAACCCGCGGCCCTGAGCGCGCAGCACGGCAAGCTCGATTTCCTCTGCTTCGAAACCATGGCCGAGGCCACCGTCTGCGCCGCGCAGGTGCGAAAACGCCGCGACCCCGCCTTCGAAGGCTACGACACCTACCTCGACGAGCGCATGCGCGCCGTGCTGCCGCACTGCATCGCCAACGGCACGCGCATCGTGAGCAACCAGGGCTGGATCAATCCGCTGGGCGCGGCGCGGCGCATCGCGCAGCTGTGCGCAGAGCTCGGCCTGCCCGGCGTGAAGATCGCGGCGATCACCACCACCGACCTGACCGGCACCATCTGCGACCAGCAACTGGAGATCCTGGAGACCGGCGCGCCCATCGCCACCCTGCGCGGCTCGCTGATCTCGGCCGAGCCATATGAGGGTGCGGAGCCGATCGTGCGCGCGCTGCAAGCCGGCGCGCAAATCGTGGTGACGGGCCGCGTGGCCGATCCCTCCCTATTTCTCGCGCCGATGATGCATGCGTTCGGATGGCAGCCTGAAGATACCGAGCTGCTCGCGCGCGGCAGCGCCATCGGCCATTTGCTGGAATGCGGCGCACAGGTGACCGGCGGCTATTTTGGCGACCCGGGCTACAAGGACGTGCCCGAGCCGTGGAACCTCGCCTTCCCGATTGCCGAGGTGGACGCGAGCGGCACGGCCGTGATTTCCAAGGTGGCAGGCACCGGCGGCCGCATCGACCTGCAGACCGTCAAGGAGCAGATGTTCTACGAGGTGCACGACCCGCGCCGCTACATCACGCCGGACGTGGTGGTGGACTTCACCACGGCGCAGCTGGAGCAGGTTGCGCCCGACCAGGTGCGCGTGAGCGGCATCAGCGGATCGCCGCGCACGCCCACGCTCAAGGTCTCGCTTGGTTGCACGGAGGGCTTTATCGGCGAGGACATGTTCTTCTACGCCGGCCCCGGCTGCCTGGAAAAAGCGCAGCTGGCCAAGACCATCCTGGCGCACCGGTTCCAGATGGCCGGGCTGGACGCGCAAGCGCTGCGCATCGACTTCCTCGGCGTCAACGCCATCCACGGCGAGGCCTCCCCGGCGCCGGCCTGTGAGCCCAACGAGATCGCCGTGCGCGTGGCCGCGCGCACCCTCACCCGCGCGCAAGCCGCCAAGGTCGGCCGCGAGATCGACAGCATGGCCGTGTGCGGCCTGGCCTCCACCGGCAAGCGCGTGCCGCACCAGGAGCGCACGCGCGAGATCATCGGCGTGTGGTCGGCCTTGGTGCCGCGCGCGCAGGTCAGTTCCGAGATCCATTTCCTTTGATCCATTTCCTTTGATCCGCTGCGAGGCACATCCCATGAAAGTTCTGCTAAGGCGCGTGGCACATACGCGGTCCGGCGACAAGGGCGATATCTCGAACACCTCGGTGATCGCCTACGACGCCGCGTTCTACCCGTATCTCAAGGCGCAACTCACCGCCCAAGCCTTCAAGAGCCTGTATGGCGGCGTGGTCGCCGGCAAGGTCGAGCGCTTCGAAGCCGATGGCTTGCAAGTGCTCAACTTCGTCGCGCATGGCGCACTGGGAGGCGGCGTGTCGCGCAGCCTGGCGCTGGACAACTACGGCAAGGCGCTAGGCAGCGCGGTGCTGCGATTCGAGGTGGAGGTGCCGCAGGCCTTGGCCCCGTTGTTGCGCGGACCGGCGTAGGCCGGCCTCTCCGGCTGGGTTCCTTGAAAAACTTGCGATCCGCAACTATTATGGTTGCGATACGCAACCAATGGAACCACCATGGATATCGTCGAGCCCCTGCCCGAGTCGCGTGATGCCACGATCGCCGCGCTCAGGGTGTTCTCCAGAAAGCTGGTCCGTGAGCTCGGCTTCATGCGGACCACGCTGGCCGATAGCCAGCTTGCGCCCTCCGCGGTGCACGCCATCATCGAGATCGGGCTGGCGCCGGGGCTGCAGGCGCGGGATCTGGCCAGTATCCTGCGGCTGGACAAGTCCAATACAAGCCGGCAGCTCGCCAAGCTCGAATCGTTGGGTCTCGTCGTCCGCACGGCCGCGACCGATGATGCTCGCTCGTCCCATCTGAACCTGACCGACGCCGGCAGGCACTTGCACCACCAGATCGATGGCTTTGCCACGGAACAGGTCTCCAGCGCATTGCGGCGGCTGACCCCGGCCGACCAGCAAGCGCTGGTCCGGTCCCTGTCGATCTATGCGGATGCGCTTGCCGCGGACAACGCGCAAAAGACCACCGGGGACGATGCCGGCGCGGGCAGCGGGATCCAGGAAGGCTACCGGCCGGGCTGCATCGGCGACATCGCCAGCCTGCATGCCCGCTTCTATTCGCAACTGGTGGGCTTCGGCAGCTTCTTCGAAAACAAGATGGCCACCGAGCTGGCTGGTTTCGCGACCAGCCTGCCATCGCCGGACAGGCAACTGTGGCTGTGCCTGGAAGGCGGCCGGTCGCTGGCCAGCATCGCCATCGATGGCGAACCGGGCGGGATTGCCCACCTGCGCTGGTTTATCGTCGACAACGCCTTGCGCGGCACCGGCGTCGGACGCCAGTTGCTGGAACGCGCGCTGGATTTCGCGGATGCACGCTACAGGCAAACCTACCTGTGGACGTTCAAGGGCCTCGACGCGGCGCGCCATCTCTATGAGTCCCACGGGTTTCAACTTGCGCAGGAGGCGCCAGGAGAGCAATGGGGGGCTGCCGTGACGGAGCAGCGCTTTGTGCGCAATGCCGCCAAGCGATGAGCTTGATGTCCGACCATTGCCGCAGCGATGCTGAGCGGCCGGCTTACCTGCTTACTCGCGGCCGGCCAGCTCCAGCGCAAACACAACGCGCTGCAGCCACTTCGCGGCCTGGACATCCATCTGGCCAAAGCGGCAGCCAAAATGATGGTGCGCCTCGTCGCCACGCCAAGCCTTTCGATGCCGCACCACCTGTAATGCCAGGTTCAGCCCGCCCAGCTCGCCAAGGTCCAGATGGCATTCAGCGATCCAGGTCCCGACCGGCAAGCGCTGCGGGCCGACTCTGCGGGAGCGCAAGCCCACGCCGGACACCGACACGTCGGTGACTTCCATCTCCACGAGCTGGCCGTCGCTTAACAGGATCTGGCAGCGGCACTGTTTTTCCTCGTGCGGGCGGACGCGGAAATGCCTGCGGCGCGGGACTTGATAGATCCCGGTTGGGTAAGGGACGAGAAACGCCGGTCCGCCGTCGAAACGGGTGACGGCGGCAGAAGCGATGCGCAACTGGAACGTGATGTCGCCCATCGACGCCGAAGCCGCCATATCGCTGGCGTTCAGGATTGCCTCCAGCTCCACGCCATTGCGGCACCACGCGAGCACGCAGGTGTCTTTGGATGGATCGATAAACAGAAAGCTCGAAGCCACCCGGCACTGCTGCGCAGGATGGAGATGGAGCCGGATGCGCTTGCGAACCAGATCCTGCAGGATCTCAAGTACCTGGTCCGGATCGCTGATCCGCTCGACATCGCCGTTTGCCGCCGATGGAAACGGCAAGGACGTGCCTATGGCTGCCGAAGCCATGGTGATGGTGCCGGGTGGCCCAGGAGCATTGCCGCGCGCGCGCTACGATTCATCGCAACTAACTCATTCAAGACATTGGATATTGGATCGGACAACGCTGCGCGCATCCAGCTTCGAGGCTGCACTTCCCTGCTGTGTATCATTCATTTATTCGTTTGCATGCCGACGGCTCTAACGGCATTGCGAGCACGTTCTTTAGGCATCCGTCGCGCTCTCGCCCGGACTAAAGATTGGCAGATTCCTGCCGTTAGGCAACGTTTAGCAGCCATGCTTGCGGCCGCCTTTGCCTGTCAGCCACACCAGCCCATGAATAGACTTGATCCCGCTTCGATAGACCCGCCGTCACCGGATGGATACCAGCACGCGCTTGCGGATGAGATCCACGACATGCTGGATGTCCTGGCTACGCAGGAGCGCTACCTCGACTTGCGCTTGCCGGATGGGCGCACCTTGCGCTCGCGGGTATTGTTCGTGGATGTCGCAGCGCGCCAGTTTACGCTTGAGGGATGCGAGAACGAATCTGACAACCAGGCGGTATTGGCCAGCGCACAGAGCGAGCTTTCGACCGTGCTCGACGATGTCTCGGTCACGCTTGCCCTGGGCGCCGCGAAGCGCTGCGTATTCGCCGGTGCTACCGCATTCGCCGTGCCGCTCCCGGAGATGCTGTCCCAGGTGCAGCGGCGGCGCGACTACCGGGCAGAGACGCTGGACTACAACTACACGTTCGAGGCCCCGTTGCCTGACGGCACCGCACTCGTCCTGGACATTGCCGACTTATCGGCTTCCGGCGTGGGATTGCGCTCGCGCACGCCAGGGACAACTGCACTGGCCGTCGGGGCGGTGCTCCCCAGAGGCATCCTCAGCTTTGGCTCGCTGGCCAGGCTCGAAGTCAGCGTGCGCGTGGTGCGTTACCAACTGGTGAATACAGCCGATGATGTGGTACACCACTACGGCTGCGAATTCGTCGCGTTCGATCAGGCTGCCTTGCTCGCCTGAGCCCCCCTCCCGGAGCCATCCATGTACCACTCGCATCGCGTCTTCGGCGCCCTGCTGCTTTCGATGTTCTCGCTGACGGCAACGGCGCGCGACTCCCTGTGCACGAAGGACGAACAAGTTGCGTTCTCCTGCACCGTCAAGGGCAACAAGCTTGTATCGCTCTGCGCCTCGCCGGACCTGTCCAAAACCAAGGGGTATGTGCAGTACCGCTTTGGCAAGAAGGGCGCCGTCGAACTGGCGTACCCGAAACTCACGGATGATCCGCGCAAGCACTTCCGCTGGGGTGTCACGGCTTACTCAGGCGGCGGCACCGATTACTTCAGGTTCTCCAACGGCGGCTACGACTATGTGGTCTATGCCGGCAGCGGCAAGGGCTGGGAGAAGGAAGGGCTGGTCGTGGAGAAAGACCAGAAGCGCATCGCCAGCCTGCCTTGTCGCGATGGCGGGCTGGGTCCCGATAACTGGGCGGTGATGTATTCCGCAGGCTTGCCGGAACTGGACCAGGGCAAGCCGGCGGAACAGTTCGACATGCCTTGAGGCACGCCGGCGCAGAGACGCGCCGCGCAGACGCACTATTGCACTATTGCACTAGTCTCCCAGCGCCCGGCGCGCCCATGCGCCCGTGATACGCCGCGCCTCCTCCTTTAGCCGGCGCGCCATCTTCGCCTCGCGAGACAAGATCCGCTCGCTCAGTGCCGCCACGCTCAACGCGCCCAGCGGGCGGCCCTCGTAGTCAAGCAGCGGCACGGCGATGCCGCCCATCTTGTCGACCACCCAATCCAGGAACAAGGCATAGCCGCGCGCACGGGCGGCCTCGATCTGCTCGCCGATCACCTCGGCAGTGAGGCGCGGGTAACGCGCGCGCTGCGCCTTGCCAAGCCGGGTCCGCGCGGTGCGCTCGGCTTCCGGCATCCAGGCGAGCACCGCCAGGCTGCCTGCGCCCACCCCGAGCGGGCGGCGTGTGCCGATCTCGACATAGTTGGCGCGGATCGGGAATGTACCCAGCTCGATATCCGCCACCACCGATTCGCCCCGGCTGGCCAGCGTCAGCACGGCGGTATCCTCGAACTCCTCCACCAGCCGCTCCAGGCTCGGCCGCGCCAGCGCGCGCAGGTCGACCCGGCGCTGGGCCACGTCAGCCAGCTGGAATATCTCCGGGCCAATGCCAAAGCGCCGGCTGGCATCGCGAGTGACAAAGCCTTCGGCCACCAGCAACTCCAGCAGGCGCGACGCGGTGGCCGGGTCCAGCCCGGTGGCGCGCGCCACGTCGGACAGGCGACGCACTTGCGGGTCGGACAGGGCACGCAGGATCCAGAGGGCGCGTTGCACTGGCGAGGCGCGGGAGGTGCGCTCGGCGTCGTGACTCATGTCCGCTCCTTGCGGGTGGTGGGCGAGGCGGACAGGCAATACGGCAAGGACATTGAGCGTGGGCGGCGGCGCGTGGGTGGAACCGGCATTTAAGCCGTAGCCGCCGCCCCGGTCAACCAACCCGGCCGGCCAACCCCCGTTTTTGGCCAAACAGGGGGCGCCCAGGGCCAAATCCGCCGCTTCGGGCGTCCATGGCCAGCCGGATCGACGTATAGTCTCTGCTGACGAAAGACGCCGCGCCCGGGCTTGTACCGCGCGGCGCGGACTTGCGTCCCCAGACATCGGGCCGGCGCCCTGGCTGCCAGCCACTACCAAGGAAAACCATCATGAAGACCAAAGCCGCCATCGCCTGGAAAGCCGGCGCCCCGCTGACCGTGGAAGAAGTGGACCTGGACGGCCCGCGCGCTGGCGAAGTGCTGGTGGAGATCAAGGCCACGGGTATTTGCCATACCGACTACTACACACTGTCGGGCGCCG
This sequence comes from Cupriavidus sp. GW821-FHT02F09, assembly GCF_059421605.1. NCBI lineage: Bacteria > Pseudomonadati > Pseudomonadota > Betaproteobacteria > Burkholderiales > Burkholderiaceae > Cupriavidus > Cupriavidus sp. GW821-FHT02F09. The sequence goes on along the minus strand of NZ_JBWKVH010000032.1, from coordinate 22,096 downwards.
ACCCGGAGGGCATCTTCCCGGCCATCCTGGGCCACGAAGGCGCCGGCATCGTCACCGACGTGGGCCCGGGCGTGACCTCGCTCAAGCCGGGCGACCACGTGATCCCCCTCTACACGCCGGAATGCCGCCAGTGCAAATTCTGCCTGTCGCGCAAGACCAACCTTTGCCAAGCCATTCGCTCGACCCAGGGCAAGGGCCTGATGCCCGACGGTACCTCGCGCTTTTCCATCGATGGCAAGCCGATCTTCCATTACATGGGCACCTCCACCTTTGCCAACCACATCGTGGTGCCGGAAATCGCGCTGGCCAAGATCCGCCCGGACGCGCCATTCGACAAGGTTTGCTACATCGGCTGCGGCGTGACCACCGGCGTGGGCGCGGTGCTGTTTACCGCCAAGGTGGAAGCCGGTGCCAACGTGGTGGTATTCGGCCTCGGCGGCATCGGCCTGAACGTGATCCAGGCGGCCAAGATGGTGGGCGCGGACAAGATCATCGGCGTGGACCTGAACCCGGGCCGCGAAGCCATGGCACGCAAGTTCGGCATGACGCATTTCATCAACCCGAATGAAGTCGAGAACGTGGTGGACCATATCGTGCAACTGACCGATGGCGGCGCCGACTACTCCTTCGAGTGCATCGGCAACACCAAGGTCATGCGCCAGGCGCTGGAGTGCTGTCACAAGGGCTGGGGCAAGTCCATCATCATCGGCGTGGCCGAGGCCGGCGCGGAAATCTCCACCCGGCCGTTCCAGCTGGTGACCGGGCGCGAATGGAAGGGATCGGCCTTCGGCGGCGCGCGCGGGCGCACCGATGTGCCCAAGATCGTCGACTGGTACATGGAGGGCAAGCTCAACATCGACGACCTGATCACCCACACCCTGCCGCTGGAGCGCATCAACGAGGGCTTCGACCTGATGAAGCGCGGCGAGTCGATCCGCTCGGTCGTGCTGTACTGAGGCCGGCCATGCTCGAGCTTCTCTCCGAGCACGGCTGCTTCGGCGGCGTGCAGCGCTTCTATCGCCATGCATCGGCCACCATCGGCCTGCCGATGCGGTTCTCGGTGTTCCTGCCCGCGCAGGCGCTGGTCCAGCCCGAACAGCGCCTGCCCGCGCTCTTCTACCTGGCCGGCCTGACCTGTACCGAGGAAACCTTCATGATCAAGGCCGGGGCCCAGCGCTATGCGGCCGAGCACGGCCTGATCCTGGTAGCGCCGGATACCAGCCCGCGCGACACCGGCATTGCTGGCGAGGCTGAGTCGTGGGATTTCGGCGTGGGGGCGGGCTTCTACCTGGACGCCACGCAGGCGCCGTGGAGCCAGTACTGGCGCATGGAAAGCTACGTGACGCAAGAGCTGTTCGACCTGGTCACCACGGTGCTGCCCGCCGATGCGCAGCGCGTTGGCATCTTCGGCCATTCGATGGGCGGGCACGGCGCGCTGGTGCTGGCGCAGCGTCACCCCGGGCGCTTCCGGTCGGTGTCGGCGTTCGCGCCAATTGCCGCGCCCACGCGTTGCCCCTGGGGCGAGAAAGCGCTCAGCCGCTACCTGGGCGAGGATCGCGCCAGCTGGGAACAGTACGATGCCTCGGCGCTGATGGCGCGCCAGGCAAAGGCACCCTTCCCCCGCGGCATCCTGGTCGACCAGGGCCTGGCCGACAAATTCCTCGCCGAGCAGTTGTATCCGGAGGTCTTCGAAGCCGCGTGCGCCGCCATCGGGCAGCCGCTGCTGCTGCGCCGGCACGAGGGCTACGACCACGGCTACTACTTCATCTCCACCTTGATGGAGAACCATATCCGGCACCACGCGGCGCAGCTCTGAAGTGCGCCGCCGGCGGGGGCGCGGCAAGCTGCCGCTCCCCTGCACGCACGAGCCATGTCGACATCGATCCGCGGCGCCGATGGCGACGTACTGACCCAACACGACAATGTCTGGATCGTGATGCGTGTGCAGCAGCGCTGGGGCATTTACCTGCGTTCCTACTCAAAACAAAAAGCCAACCACAGCCGCTCGTCCGGGCCTGGCCTGGCCTGGCCTGGCGGCACCCATACTATGAGCAACCTGTCCGCCATCGAACTCAAGGCCTTCGTGCCCGCCCGCGATTTCGCGCTCTCCAAGCAGTTCTACCAGGACCTGGGTTTCGTCATGCCGTGGAGCGACGACAGCCTGGCCTACCTGCATCACGGATCGTGCAGCTTCATGCTGCAAAATTTCTATGTGCGAGACCTGGCCGAGAACCTGATGATGCACCTGCTGGTGGAGGACGTCGGGGCCTGGTGGGACAAGGTCAACGCGCAGGACCTCGCCGGGCGCTACGGCGTAAGGCTGGTGCCGCCGCAGGACCAGCCGTGGAAGATGCGGGATTTCGTGCTGCTGGACCCATCCGGGGTGCTGTGGCGTATCGGGCAGAACCTGGAGTAGAACCGCTTCGCTTTGGGCAGGCGGCGCCGCTTGGTAATACGTTGAAACAAGCTGGTGGCCGCTGAAACGGAATCCGTCGGGCGCCGCGTTGCCCGCCGGCACGCCATGCTGCTAGCATCCCCCGGGAACGCGACAACCCCGAAGGACATCACGATGCTCCGCAGCGCCCGCACTTTCCGCCTGATTCCCGTGGCTGCCACGTTGCTGCTCTCCTGCGCCGCCTTTGCGCAAGGCTCGCCCGCCGGCGGCGACGAAGCCATGAACGCGATCCAGAGCAACTTCGCGCGCATGACGCCTTCGCCGCGCACGGTGGACAGCATCAACCAGGAGTTGCGGCAGAACCACGCCGCGCCGGTCGGGACCAGCGGGCGTGGCGGCGGCCGCGGCCGGGGTCGCCAGCGCTCGCAAGACAGCACGCAGAACGGCATCGGCGGCACGGGCGCCGCCGATACGCCGGCGAGCCAGGATCCGGGCCTTCACGCCAATGCGCCCGCCGCGGCCGCATCGCCTGCCACAGGCAATCAGTAACCCTGCGCTATGGCTGCACGGCCCCAAACCGCTCGCGATACTCGCGCGGCGTGATACCTAGCTGGCGCAGGAACGCGCGCCGCAGCCCTTCATCCGACCCGAAGCCCGTGCGCGCCGCAATGGCCTTGAGCGGCAGCTCACCCTGCTCCAGCAGCCGCCGCGCCCCTTCGATGCGCGCCGACTCGATGAACGCCATCGGGCTGGCACCCGCCTCCCGCGCAAACACGCGCCGGAAATTGCGCTCGCTCATCGCCACCCGCCCCGCCATTTCCTCCAGCGTGAAATCGTGCGCCAGGTCGGACAGGATCCAGTCCTGCACCCCGCGAATGCCGGCATGGCTGGTCGCCTGGCTGGCCAGGTGCAGGCTGTACTGCGATTGCCCGCCCGGGCGCTTGAGGTAGACCACCAGCTCGCGTGCCAGGTATAGGGCCAGGTCCCGGCCAAGATCCTCTTCCACCACGGCCAGCGCCAGGTCGATGCCGGCGGTCACCCCGGCGGACGTCCACAGGTTGCCCTGGCGGATGAAGATGGCATCCGCATCCACCTCCACGGCCGGAAAGCGCTGGCGCAGCAGCGTGGCCACGCTCCAGTGCGTGGTGGCGCGGCGCCCGTCCAGCACGCCCGCCGCCGCCAGGAAGAAGGTGCCCGAACACAGCGCAATCAATCGTCCGATGCGTGGCGCCACGGCGCGCGCCCACGGCACGATGCCCTCGGCGTCTCCCATGGCCCGCTCAATGTCGCGCGCGCCGACGATCACCGCGATATCCGGCAGCAGCACGGGATCGAGCCGCGCCGTGGCCTCCAGCGTCATCAGCGTGTCCGAGCGCACCGGGCCGGCCTCCAGCGCCACCACCCGCGTGGCATAGGCCGGTGGCTGCCCGAGCTGGGCCAGCCGCACATTGGCGTAGTCGAACACCGTCATCGGGCCGATCGCCTCCATGGCCTTGAAACCGGGGTACACCACGATATCCACCCGCCTTGGGGCGGCGACTGCCTGCGCTTGCATCGATCTGACCGGAGTGGAAAGCGGCGATCTTAACCCAGCGGGCCATCGGCCACCGCCTCGGTACAAGCATATGCAGCGGCCGCATTAGTCGCTGGGCGTGCAAGCTTGTGCCAACAAATTCGTTCTATTGCAGTGAACCTGTTCTTAGCATGGTGCATATCGTCCACATCCCACCACATCGGGCATACCGCCGCCTAACGAGGAGTGTCATGCATCAAGAGCCAGAGCAACCGTTGGCCGACCACCGTCCCGCGTCCGCGGACAACCCGCGCAGCACCGCCACCCTGAGCCGCCGCGGCTGGCTACAGGCAGCCGGCACGCTGGCCGTGGCCAGCGGCATCGCGCCCTTTGTCTGGACGTCCCGGGCCAGCGCCGCGGGGCCGCTCAAGCCGATCAAACTGGCCTGGAACGCCAGCGGCGTGTGCCTGGCGCCGGTCGCCGCGGCGGTGAAGGAAGGCATCTTCCGCAACCATGGGCTGGAGGTGGAGCTGATCAACTTCGGCGGCTCCACCGACCAGTTGCTGGAAGCCATTGCGACCAAGAAGGCGGATGCGGGCGTGGGCATGGCGCTGCGCTGGCTCAAGCCGCTGGAACAGGGTTTTGACGTGAAGCTGACCGCCGCCACCCACGGCGGCTGCATGCGGCTGCTCACCCTGCGCAATTCCGGCGTGACCGACCTGAAGAGCCTCAAGGGCAAGACGGTGGCGGTCAGCGACATGGCCAGCCCGGCCAAGAATTTCTTCTCCATCCTGCTGGCCAAGCGCGGCATCGACCCGGTGCGCGACGTGCAGTGGCGCCAATACCCGGCGGACCTGCTCGGCATCGCGCTGGAAAAGGGCGAGGCCCAGGCCGCCGCCGATGGCGATCCGCGCACCTACCTGCTGCGCAAGGAACGCAGCCTGGTCGAGGTGGCCACCAACCTGTCGGATGAATACGCCAACCGCTCCTGCTGCGTGCTGGGGATTCGCGGCAGCCTGCTGCGCGAGGACAAGCCGGCCGCCGCCGCGCTCACGCACGCCGTGCTGCAGGCGCAGGACTGGACGGTAGCCCACCCGGAAGAAACCGCCCGGCATTTTGCCGAGTTCGCCAAGGTGCCGCAGGCCGATGTGGTGGCCATGCTCAAGAGCCACACCCACGGCCACCATCCGGTCGGCGCGGACCTGAAGAAGGAACTGGCGCAATACACGGACGAGCTCAAGCTGGTGTCGGTCATCCGGCCGGGCACCGACTCCAACAAATTCGCGGAGCGCATCTATGCCAACGTTCTCGGCTGAAGGGCAACACGGTGCGCATGGCTTGCAGGATGCGCACGATGATTTCCTGGCCGTGCCCGCGCCCGCCGTGCCGCGCGTCTGGCTGGGTGGCGCGCTGGCCGCGGCGGCCTGGCTGAGCGTGGCGGCCATCGTCAAGTTCTGGCCAGAGCCGGAGGATTGGCCGCTGACCCATGAGACCGCCTCGCTGTTCGCGGGCATTGCCGTGGTGCTGCTGGTGCTGGCCTTCGTGCAGCACCGGCTGGGCAGCATTGGCGCCTCGTTGCGCCGCGCAGGGCCATGGCTGCTGGTGCTGGCGGTGCTGACCTTCATCTGGGAAGTGGTGACCGCCAAGCTCGGGCTGCTGCCGCGCCCCTTCTTCGCGCCGCCGCAGGCGCTTGTCGAAGTCTTTGTCGAAGACTATGCACGGCTGGCGGAGGCGGTGGCGCATTCGTTGCGCCTGCTGGCCACCGGCTACCTGCTGGGTGCGCTGGCGGGCTTCCTGACTGGCGTGTCCATCGGCTGGTCGACCCGCGCGGGCTACTGGGTCCATCCGGTGCTGCGCCTGCTGGGCCCGCTGCCGGCCACGGCCTGGCTGCCGATCGTGTTCTTCGCCTTTCCCAGCAGCGCCAGCGCCGCGACCTTCCTGGTGGCGCTGGCCACTTGGTTCCCGGTCACGGTGCTGACCTGGTCAGGCGTGGCGGCGGTCGACCCGGCGTACTACGACGTGGCGCGCACGCTCGGCGCCAAGGAGCGCTTCCTGGTGCTCAAGGTGGCGGTGCCCGCGGCGCTGCCCAGCGTGTTCGTTGGCTTGTTCATGGGCCTTGGCGCGTCGTTCTCCGTGCTGGTGGTGGCCGAGATGCTGGGCGTCAAGTCCGGGCTGGGCTGGTATCTGCAATGGGCCCAGGGCTGGGCCGCCTACGCCAGCATGTACGGCGCGCTGCTGGTCATGGCGATCATCTTCTCGGGGCTTATCACGCTGCTGTTCCGCTCACGGGATCGCCTGCTGGCATGGCAAAAAGGAGTGGTCAAATGGTAAGCGCCGTGCTCGACAAACCCGCCCAGGCCCAACCTGCGCAAGCCGCCACCGGCAGGGACAGCGCCAGCAACGGCGTGCGCCTGACGATCGACCAGGTGAGCCACCATTTCACGCTGCGCGACCAGGTATTGCCGGTGCTCAGCCGCGTCAGCCTGACGGCCGAGCCGGGCGAATTCGTGGCCCTGCTCGGCCCCAGCGGCTGCGGCAAGTCCACCCTGCTGCGGCTCGTTGCCGGGCTGGAGCCGCCGCGGCGCGGCACGCTGGCAGTGGATGGCGTGCCGATCGGCGGGCCGGACCCGAGCCGGGTGGTGGTGTTCCAGGACCCGACGCTGTACCCGTGGCGCACCGTCTGGGACAACGCCGCACTGGGCCTGGAGGCGCGCGGCTTGCTCGGCAGCCAGCGCGAGCGCGTGGACGATGCGCTGGCGCGCGTCGGCCTGACCGAGTTCGCGCGGGCCTATCCGCGCCAGCTGTCCGGCGGCATGGCGCAACGCGCCGCGCTGGCGCGCGCGCTGGTCAACGAGCCACGCTTGCTGATCCTCGACGAACCGCTGGGCAAGCTCGATTCCCTCACGCGCCTGAGCATGCAGGGCGAACTGGTTTCGCTATGGCAGCGCTCGCGCTTTACCGCGCTGCTGGTCACCCACGACGTGGAAGAAGCACTGCTGCTGGCAACCCGCGTGATCGTGTTCAGCGAACGCCCCGCCCGCATCACGGCGGAAATCAAGATCGATCGCGACTACCCGCGCCACCGCGACGATCCCGAGCTGATCCGGCTGCGCCGCGAGATCCTGGGCCTGCTGGGGCTGGGCCAGGGATGGTAAGCCATGCCCGATGAACTCTGGCATCTGAACGGCACCGGGTGGCTGGGCCCGCATGCGGTGCAAGGGCGCAACCCAGCGCGCGCCCTGCCCCGCATCCCGCCGGCAGCGCTGCGTGCTGCGCGCCGCGCGGCAGGCACCATGGCACTGGCCGCCGGTGCCATGGCCATGCCACTTTGGCTGTTCACGGGTGCACCCTGGCAAGCACAACCGGCCGAGCCCGGCCCACTGCTCCTGCAGGCCCGGGCGCGCGGCGAGCTGGTGGTGGGCGTGCACGCTTATCCGCGCCCCACGCCACCGGGCCGGCCCCTGATCGCGGAGCCCGACCCGGGCGAGGCCGCACTGGCCGCCGAGCTCGGCCGCGCGCTGGGCGTACCGGTGCGGCTGCGCCATCTGCCCGTTGCGAGCTTCGGCAACGGTGCCAACACGGATATCGACCTCGCCTTCGGCGCGCCGCAGGACGCCGCACGTCCGCGCGCGGCTGCCGTGCCGGCACCGGCCACGCCGCGCGGCACCTTGCTGACGCTGCGCTACACGCCGGTCAGCCGGCTCGACGCCCTCAATGGCAAGACGGCCTGCGTGAGCGCGGGCAGCCCCTTCCAACCCGCGCTGGCGCGCGCCGGCGCCGTGCTGCGCAGCTATCCCTCCGCGCTGCAGGCACTGCTGGCGTTCCGCCGCGGCGAGTGCGCGGCGGTGGCGGAAGACGCCACGCTGGTCGCCCGGGTGATGCGCTTGCCCGAGTGGCGTTTCTTTACCGCGGCGCCGCTGGTGCTCGACGGCGAGGGCGCGGCGCTGGCGCTGCGCCAGCCGGACGCGCAATCCGCCCGCTACCTGGCGCAATGGCTGGCGCGCTGGCAGCGCGACGGGCGCCTTGCACGGCTGCGCGACGCGGCCGCCGGCGACGCCGCTTTCAACATGATGCTGGTGGAGAGCGGGCTGATTTGCCACTAAGCCCCCGCCAAGCAACACCAAAGACAAAACAGCACAAGCACACGACAGGAGCAACCATGAGCTTGCAGTCCACCGGCACCACCAGCCGGCAGCGGATTTCCCAGTGGCATCGCGAGAACGGCTTTGCCTCAGCCGAGCCGGCCACGCCACTGCCCGACGCGGCCCGCACGCTTGCCTCCGACGAAGCACTGCGTGCCTTGTCCGAACGCTTTGCCGCGCGCGCCGCCGCCCATGACCGCGATGGCAGCTTCGCCTTCGAGAACATCGCCGAGCTCCACCAGCTCGGCCTGCTCGCGCTGACCGTGCCGCGCGCGCTTGGCGGTGCCGGGGCGGGACTCGCCGACGTCCGCCGCATCGTCCATCACGTTGCCGCCGGAGATCCGTCTACCGCGCTGGTGCTGGTGATGCAGATCCTTGGCCACCGCAACCTGGCGCAGGACACGCAATGGCCGGCGCCCGTGCGGGAGCAGGTGCAGCGCAGCGCGGTGGAGCAAGGCGCGCTGATCAACTCGCTGCGCGTGGAGCCCGAGCTGGGGTCTCCCGCGCGCGGCGGCCTGCCGGCCACGGTGGCGCGCCGGCACGGCGATGGCTGGCGCTTGTCCGGCCACAAGATCTACTCCACCGGCATCCCGGCCCTGAGCTGGCTGGCCGTATGGGGACGCACCGATGAGCCGGTCCCGCGCACCGGCGTGTTCCTGGTGCCGCGCGATGCGCCCGGCATCACCGTGGTGCCCACCTGGGACCACCTCGGCATGCGCGCCACCGGCAGCCACGACGTGGTCTTCGACAACACGCCGCTGCCCGCCGCCTACGCGGTCGACCTGCGCCTGCCCGCCGCCTGGGGCGAGCGCTACGACCCGGCCTGGGCCGTGTGGACGTCGACCCTGCTCGGCACGCTTTATGACGCCGTGGCGCGCAGCGCCCGCGACTGGTTCGTGGCATGGCTCAACCTGCGCGCCCCTGGCAGCCTGGGCGCGCCGCTGGCCACCTTGCCGCGCTTCCAGGAAGCGGTGGGCCGCATCGACGCCTGGCTGCTGGCCAACCGCATCCTGCTGGAGCGCTTCAGCGCGGATGCCGATGCCGGCGCACCGGCCAGCGCCAGCGACAGCAACCTGCTCAAGCTCAACGTGACCGACAACGCCATCGCCGCCGTCGAGCTCGCGCTCAGGCACGCCGGCAACCCCGCCCTGTCGCGCGGCAACCCGCTTGAGCGCCACTACCGTAACGTGCTCTGCAGCCGCATCCACACGCCGCAGAACGACGCGATCCTGGCCGGCGCCGGCGCGCAGGCCCTGCACGCGGCGGCCGACATCGCAACCCACGCCGCGGCAGCCACACCGCCCGGCACCCAAGCCTGAGGCCATCATGACCCGACCCGATTCCCAGCCGCGCCGCATCGCCATCGTCGGCGGCGGCATGGCCGGCACCCTGAGCGCCATCCGCCTGCTGCGCGACAGCAGCGCCCCGCTTGCCATCCACCTGTTCGAGCCGCGCGCCGAGCCGGGGCGCGGCCTGGCCTACAGCACGCAGGACCCGGCCCACTACCTGAACGGGCCCGCGCTGAACTTCAGTCTTTATCCCGAAGCGCTGGAGGACTTCTCGCAATGGCTGGTGCGCCACGGGCATGCCAGCGCAGCCGAGGCCGACAATGCCTTCGCCCCGCGCAGCGTCTATGGCGACTACCTGCGAGACACCCTGGCGCGCGCCCTGGCCGGGGCCGCCGGACGCGTCACGCTGGAGCATGTACGCACGGAAATCACCGACGTGACCATCGGCGTGCCGCACCGCGTGCGCGGCGCCGACGGCCGCGCATGGGACGCCGACCACATCGTTCTGGCCACCGGCGTGCAGCAGGCACGGCCAGCGCTGGCACAAGACGACACACTGGAAACCGACGGCCGCTACATCCCGGATCCCTGGCAACCCGATGCACTGGCCCGGCTCGCAAGCGCGCGCGATATCGCCTTGATCGGCACCAGCCTGACCATGCTCGACGTGGTTGCCACGCTGGAGCGGCTCGGTTTCACCGGCACCTACCACGCGTTCTCGCGGCGCGCGCTGGTGCCCTGGCTGCGCCACAACGCCGGCCCCTGCGACGACTTCCTCGCCGCTGCCGGGCCCGAAGCGCTCGCCGCGCCCACCGCCCGCAGCGTGGTCCGCTGGGTGCGCCACCAGCGCGACAAGCTGGCCACCCAGGGCCTCGACTGGCAGAGCGTGCCGCCCGCGCTGCGCACCTACATCGCCCCGCTGTGGGCAGCCGCCAGCGTGCCGGAGCGCCAACGCTTCCTGCGCCACGTGCGCCCCTTCTGGGACAACCTGCTGCATCGCGCGGCACCGCCCACGCACGCGGTCTTCGAGGCAGTGCGTGCGCAGGGCCGCCTGCATGTGCACGCCGCCCGCGTCACCGCGCTCGAAGCCGTGGCCGGCAAGAATGAAGTGAATAACGCCAACGGCTGGCAACGCGGCCCCGCAGGCAAGGCGGAGAAACACGTCCGGGTGGCTCTGCACCTCTCCCGCGAACTGCAAGCCCCGGCCACGGTGGACGCCGCCATCAACTGCACCGGCGCGGAATACGGCTGGCACGCCGGCAACACCCGGCCGCTGGTGCGCAGCCTGCTGGCGCGCGGCCTGGTCCGGCCAGCGGCAGCCGGCTCCGGCCTGGACGGCGACGCGCACGGCCGCGTATTCGATCGCGGCGGCCGCCTCGTGCCGGGCCTCAGCGCACTGGGCGCGCCGCTGCGCGGGGCGCTGTGGGAATCCGGCACCATCATCGACGTGCGCAACCAGGCGGCAGCGCTGGCGGCGCGGCTGGTGGAGGAACTCGGACTAACGGCCGAGATCGAGGCGCAGGCAGCCTAGCAGGCTGGTGGGCTGGCATCCGGCCAAAGGGCAGGCGCACCCTGAAAGCGGCAACGCTTGCCAAGCGCACCCGCCGTTGGCATATAATCTCGCCTGGGCGCCGGCAGGGCGCCCGCTCCCGCAAAAGCCAGCGCACCTGCCTGCCCGTACCGTACGGCGCCGAGCGATCCAGCCCGGCACCGCCAGTTCGTTGCAAGAACCACACCGTTGACCTTTTTTGCCGCCGCGGGAAACGGCATTGCAAAGGACATGACATGTGGCTCACAACGCTCAACACACCAGCTCGCGCCCCCAATAGCGACTTCCTGCGCCGCCATGCACGCAGGCTGCTGCGCCAGCTCCACGCCGAACAAGCCATGCAGGCGCTACCGGTAATCCGGCGCATCCACCGCGCGCAGGTACGCATGCAAAGCGTCGCGGAACTCTACCGGCTGCGCCACACCCTGCAGCTCAAGCATTGCCTGCAACTGCTGGCGGCCGAACTGGGCTACGCCAGCTGGTCCGCATGCAAACGCGACATCGACGGCCGGCCCGCCAGGGTACTGGACCGCTACCGCCTTGACCTTGGACAGTTCGGCGACTACCAGCAACTCTGGTTCGCCGACCGGCAAGGCGCCCAGGCATGGCAAGTCTCCAACGGCGGTTACGTGGTGGCGTATGGCGAGCAAGCGGCGGTACTGCTGACGGGCAACGCCATGCCGGCGATGCGCGACTGACCGGGGGGCCGTATGGGGCGCCTCGGGGCACCTCCGGGCACCTCGGCGCCTACTTCGCCGCCGGGCGCCTTGCCAGCTGACGGTAGCGCGTCAGCGCCCATAGCGGGAAGTAGGCGGTGTAGCCGTGGTACTTCAGGTAGTAGATGCGGGGGAAGCCCGGCGCATTGTGCGACGGATGCTGCCAAAGGCCGCTGCCAGCCTGGCAGTCCAGCAGGTAAGCAATGCCCCTGCGCACTGCGGGCGTATCCACCTCGCCCACGGCGAAGAGGGCCAGCAACGCCCAGGCGGTGCTGTTGGGCGTGCTCTCGCCCCCATTGGTGCCGGCCAGCGAGCCATCGAAGTAGCTATCGTTGGTCTCGCCCCATCCACCGTCGGCATGCTGGCAGCGTAGCAGCCAGTCGACTGCCTTGCGGATATAGGGCTGGCGCACGTCCTCGCCCACCAGCGCCAGGCCCGCCAGCACGCTCCAGGTGCCATAGATATAGTTGCTGCCCCAGCGTCCCCACCAGGCGCCGTCGGCGCGTTGCGTGCGGCGCAGATAGGCCACGCAGCGCTCGACGGCGTCGGCGTGCGCTTCGCGGTTTCCGCTCAGGCCGATGCATAGCAGCACACGCCCGGAAACGTCCTCGGTGGGCGGATCCAGCAGGGCGCCGTGGTCGGCGAAGGGGATGCGGTTCAGGTAATCGCGATCGCAATTGGCATCGAAGGCGCCAAAGCCGCCATTGCGCGATTGCAGGCCTACCATCCATTTCACGGCGCTCGCGACCGCGTCCTGGTAGCGCTCGGGCTGGCCGATCCGGCGCGCGTGCACGGCCAGCATGGCGGCTACCACGGCGCTGTCGTCGATGTCCGGGTAATGGGCATTGGCGTACTGGAACGCCCAGCCGCCGGGCTGCACGGAGGCCGGCACGTGCTTGCCCCAATCGCCGCGCAGGTCTCGCACCTGCCGCGCTTCCAGCCAGTCGTAGGCGCGCTGCACCGCCTGCTGCGTGCACGCGTCGGTGCCGGCGTGCTGCAAGGCCATGATGCTCCAGGCGGTATCCCACACCGGTGACAGACAGGGCTGGCAATAGGCCGAGCCGTCGGCGCGGCGCACCACGAGCTTGCGGATCGCGGCCAGGCAGGTAACGCGTGCCGGATCGGTCTTTGGCACGCCAAGCAGCGTCATCATCTCGTACCAGTACACCATCGGCGGAAAGATCCCGCCCAGGCCATCCTCGCCGTTCATGCGCTCCACGCACCAGGCTTGCGCGCGGGCGATGGCCCGCCGGCGCACCGCGGCGGGAATCCACGGCTCGATCGTGCGTGCCAACTTGTCGGCCACCAGAAAGGCCTTGCGCATCAGGCCCTCGCGGGAGAAATAGTGCCGCTCGTGCTCGGGCGGCGTGACGAACAGCTCGCTGACCCCGACACGGTGCGGATTGATGGCCTTGGCCCGCAACGAACACAGCACCGTCAGCGGCACCAGCGTGGAGCGCGCCCAGTAGGCCATCTTGTCCAGATGCACCGGCGCCCAGCGCGGGAACAGGATGAGCTCGACCGGTACGAAGGGCGTGGCGCGCCAAGGCACCTGACCGAATGTGGCCAGGAGGATGCGGGTGAAAACATTGGCCTTGGCGGCCCCGCCCTGCGCCAGGATGGCGCGGCGAGCCTGGGCCATGTGCGGGGCATCCGGGTCGTCGCCGGCCGCCTTCAGCGCGAAATAGGCCTTGACGCTGCATGACACGTCGAGCGCGCCGCCGTGGTACTGGTCCCAGCCACCATGACGGTCTTGCCTCTGGATGCTTCGCAGGTAGACCGCCATCGCCGCCTGCAAATCGGCGTCGATTTCGTCCACGAAGTGCATCATCAGGATGTACTCCGCAGTAATGGTGGCATCTGACTCGAGCTCGAAGCACCAGTGGCCATCGCGATGCTGGTGGCTCAGCAGGGCGTCTCGGGCCGCGTCGATGGCCCGGTGCAAATTCGCGTCGGCGCCCGGCGTGGCCGGCGTGGGCGCGCCGGCGTCCTGCCAGGGGCCAAATTGAGCGCTTGGCTGGGTATTCAGTTGGGTATTCAGTGAGGTACTCAATTGAGCGTTCGATCATGCGTTCATTGCGGCTGGCACCGCGTCATCTGGTCCAGCTGGCGCAGGACCTCGACCCTCAGCCCGGGTTCCATCGACTGGCTGCCCAGCAGGTCGGCGAGCCACAGCCCGTCAGCCGCCAGGCGGCAAATCATCAGCCTCGCCGCCTCCGCCGCGGGCAGCGGATCGGGGCGCGCGATTTCGGCAATGCGTGGTGCCCAGCGATCGCGTGTATCGGCATCGGTCAGCATCAGCGCCAGCAGCAGATGCAGATAGCTGGCGGCGTCCTCTTTCCGCTCTTCCTGCAACGTCGCCCGCATATAGGCCCGCGCCGCGCGGCCCTCGGCCTGCGTGTCGCTGGCGATCGCAGCGGCCACATCGGTGTTGAAGGTCTCAACCGCATCGTCGAAGAGCGCGTCCAGCAGCGCCTGCTTGTTGCGGAAATGATGCTGCAAGCCACCCTTGCTGACGCCGGCACGCGCCGCCACCGCATCCAGCGTCACGGCGCGCAGGCCGGATTCGAGGGCGAGCTGCGCCGCAGCGTGCAATAGCTGCGGGCGCAGCACGTCGGGCTGCTTCTTTCGGCGGTGTGCTTGTGTCATGGGCCCGGATCATACCATCCAGACGGATTGTTTTGAATCCGGTTGCACGGCGCGCCAAGAACCCGTTTCAGGATGAAGTCTCCTCGCGCCGGAGCAGCCCCGCCGGCGCCGCTTCGCCGCCGTTCCGGATTGCCAGGGCAAGCGCCAGGGCGAACGCGCAACCAACGCCCGCCCTGCCTCTCACACTCACTGCCTCCGCGTATCCCCAACGACCGGATCCATGCCGCTGCGCTCGATCTCGCCCCGCGCCGCGGGCGAAGCCAGATAGCGAATCAACGCGCGCCCGGCCTCAGGATGCTCCGCCCCCACCGGTACGCCGGCGGCAAATGTCGTGATTTTCTGCAAAGGCTCGGGAATCTTGCCAACAAAGCTGGCACCCTTGACCGGCAGCAGCTCGCTGACCTGCTGCAGCCCGATCTGGTATTCGCCCTGCGCCACCACGCTGCCAACCGGCGTCTTCTCGATCTTGTGGGCTCGGCCCTTGACCTGCGCCTCGATGCCTAGCTTCCTGAACATCTCCGTCTCGACATACACGCCGCTGGCGCTGTCCGAGTAGGCGATGGACCTGGCATCCAGCAGGGTCTTGCGGAATGCGTCGACGGTGCTGATATCCGGCTTGGGCGCGCCCTCGCGCACCGACAGGCCGATGCGCGAATCGGCCAGGTCGACCCGGCTGTCCGGCAGCACCTTGCCTTGCTTGATCAGGTCATCCAGCGCATAGGCCACCATGATCACCACGTCGGCATGCTCGCCGCGCGCGAGCCGGTTGGGAATGGCCTCGGGCGACTTGCCCATCGAGGGGCCCCATGCGGTGGACAGCGTATTGCCGGTGGCCTTCTCGAAGCCCGGGCCGAGCGCCTTGTAGGCCGCGGTAAAGCCGCCCGAATTCATGACCTTGACCTCGTCGGCCAGCGCATTGCCGGCGGCCAGCGCCATGCTGGCCACGCCGGCCAGCATGAGCGCCAGCCATGGCTGCTTGTGTTGCCGAGGGAGATGGGAAGGGGAAACAGGCTTGCGGGCTGCCTTGACGGGGGACGGCACGGCAATGGTCAGCATGGTCGGCGTGGTCATATGCGCTCTCTGTGGGCATTGAAATGGAAATCGGCCTGCCCGCTTCAGTCTCCGCGGCGCAGGCCGACCATTCTATGCAAGCACCGCGCACGGCGATAATGCAATGTTTCTTGGATTTGATCGGTTTTACGCATCAATACCGGCGCTGCCGCCCCCGCCTTGCGCCGATGTGGCCGCGCTCCGGCCACGCCGTGCCACCGCCTGCCCGACCATGTCGTACAGCGCTTGCGCATGCGCCGGCAACGTACGCCCACGGCGGCGCAGGATGCCCAGCGTGCGGGACACGGCAGGATCGCGCAGGGGGACCGCGACCAGCGTGGCGCGCTCGCCACCGGGCAGCGCCAGGCGCGGCACGGCCGCTACCCCCAGCCCGGCCTCCACCAGCGCGAGCACGCTGCTGACATGGCGCACTTCGTAGAAGGCGGCCGGCCGCAGCGGCAGCTCGGCCAGGGCAAGATCCAGCATCAGCCGGTTGCCGCTCGACTTGGCTAACGCTACCAGCGTGTGGGCGCCAAGTTCAGCCCATTTCACCGAGCGGCGCCGGGCCAGCGGATGGTCGTGTCGGCAAGCCAGCACGAAAGGATCGCGCAGCAAGGGCTCGAACAGCAGGTCGGCCTCCTGCGTGCCGATGAAGTTCAGGCCAAAGTCCGCCTCGCCGCTGGCCACGCTGTGCAAGACGACGTTGGCGCCTTCGTCCACCATCTTGACGCGGACGTTGGGGAATTGCGCATGAAAACGCGCGATCACCGCCGGCAGGAAGTAATGCGCCGCCGACGGCACGCAGGCAACCGTCACCTCGCCTGAGCGCGTCGCGGCCGCGTCGCCGATGCCCATCAGGGAAGATTCCACTTCCGCCAGCAGCGCGCGCGCCTTGCCGACAAACTCCCGGCCCACCACGGTCAGGGTGACGCGGCGCGTGGTGCGCTCGAACAGCCTGACATTGAGCGCCTGCTCCAGTTTGTCGATACGACGCGACAGGGCCGGCTGCGACAGGCTGAGAGCCTCGGCGGCAGCGCGGAAGCCGCCTTGCTCCACCACGGCCACCATCGCCTGCAGGTCGCCGAGGTCAAATCTGATCGGTTGCATTGTGTTCCAGGCTAGGGCAGTGATGAAGGGATCAGGCAGGCATTGATGCGCCCCGCCGATCAAAGCGTTCCGCCCCGCATTCTAGCCGTCCGGCCCCGGCGCGTCCTCTCGCACCGGCCTCCCGCAGGCGGTTGTCCGACACCCCACGTGCGTAGGTGAATGGGGACAACGCCATTGAGGTATTCTCGCGAGCTTCGCCGCCAGGCCCGGCGAGACTACCCGCCTCACCAAGCCTCATCACGCCCACCCACTGCACCGGAGGAAATTTGCAGATGTCCGACCCGTTCGCCCTGCTAGCCGTTACGACGCTCCTTAGCGTCATGATGCTGGCGATCGTCTGGTCGCTGCGGCGCTGCGGCCAGCCGGGCGTGACGCTGTGGTGGCAAGCCAACCTGACGGCCATGGTCGCGCTGCTGCTGATTACACTGCGCGACAGGATCCCGGATGCGCTATCGATCGTGGTGGCCAACGGCGCGCTGGCTTGGGGGCTGGCATTGTTTCATGCGGGCATCGCCCGCTTCTGCGGGCGGCAGCCACCCTGGCGCGCGATGATCGCCGGCACCCTCGCCGTGGTGGCCGGCGTCGTGACGTGGCGCTATGTATTCAATGATTTCAATACCCGCGTGGTCATCGTCTCGGCATTCCACGCCACATTCTGCGCCTGCGCAGGGTACGTGCTGGTGCGCTACCGCCCGCGCGCTCGCCCGGCCAGCCATTACCTGACCACCGCCGGGTTCGCCTTCTTCCTGTCCGCGGCGCATGCATTGCGGGGCGTGCTGTCCGCGCTCTCGGTCATGGACCACCCTGCCACGACGAGCACGCCCGGATTGAATGCCGCCTTCCTGGTGCTCGGCGCGCTGGCCATGCCGGGCCTCACCATGGGCGCCGTGCTGATGATCCACGACGCCATGGTGCGCCAGCTCGAGGCCGTGGCCAACACGGATTTCCTGACCGGCGTGATGTCGCGCAAGGCGTTCGAGAACGAGGCCGCGCGCGAGCTGGCGCGCGCCGGGCGCGGCGGCCCTCCGCCCGTGCTGCTGATCATCGACATCGACCACTTCAAGGCGGTCAACGACACCTTCGGCCATGCCGCGGGCGACGCCGTGCTGGTGGAGTTCGCGCGCCTGGCCGCCGCCAGCCTGCGCGCGCCTGACAGCATCGGCCGCATGGGCGGCGAGGAATTCGTCGTGCTGCTGCCCGCCAGTTCGCTGGAAGCGGCCCGCCCTGCCGCCGAGCGCATCCGCCTGCTGGCCGAAGGTAGCCGAGTCAGTGGCCCGTTCGGCACCGTGCACTACACGGTCAGCGGCGGCTATGCCCGGTGGCACCCCGGCGAGAGCCTGGCGCAGCTCACCGCGCGCGCCGATACGGCGCTCTACATGGCCAAGCTATCGGGACGCAACCGCATGCTGGCGCATGTGCCTGCCCCGGCAGCAGCCAGCGCGCCCTCCGAACTGGTCACTAGGCACTGACGCTCTAAGCCTGCAACGGCGTGCCCCGGTACGCCCCGGGCCGCAGCCCCGTCCAGCGCCGGAACGCGCGATGGAACGCACCCGGCTCGGCAAAGCCAAGCTCGGCCGCGATTTCCGCCAGCGGACGGCTGGAATGGCTCAGCGCTTCGATGGCCAGGTCGCGCCGCATCTCATCCTTCAGTTGCTGGTAGGTCCCGCCCTCCTCCATCAGCCGGCGCCGTAGCGACGATGACGACATGTGCACGTCGTGCGCCAGGCGGTCGAAGGTGGGCCACTGCTCCGGCGGCTGCGAGCGCAACTGGCGCCGCACGCGCGCCATGATGCTGGTGCGGTCGGTGTATTTCACCACCACGTTGTGCGGTGCGTCGCGCAGGAAGGCCTTGAGGCTGCGCTCGTCCTGGTGCACCGGCTGGTCCAGCCAGGCCGCGTCGAACACCAGCGCCGTGGCCGGCTGGCCGAACGCCAGGTGGCGCGAGTACATCAGGCGGTATTCGGCGCTATAGGCCGGCTCCGGATAGCTGAACGCCGCCAGCAGCACGGGCACCCGCCGGCGCAGCAGCCAGCTCATCAGCCCGTGCAGCATGATCAGCATGGTCTCCTGCGCGAACACGCTCGGCGGCTGGCTTGAGGTGGCCGTGAGCACCAGCGCAGCCCGTGCGCGCTTGCCGGCGCCCGGCTCACCGCCCACGCCTTCGCGCTCCAGCCGCACGCCGATATCGTCCAGCAGCAAGCCGAAGTAACGCACCACCCTCTCCAGCCCCTGCGCCAGCGTCTTGCTGCCCACGATGGCGTGGCACAGCATGGCAAAGCTGCCGCACTTCATGCGGCGCGAGTCCTGGCCAAAGAATTCATCGTCCAGCGCGGCGGCCACCTCCATCCACAGCGCGCTATAGCTTGCCGCTGACACACGCGCCTGCGGCACCGCCAGCAGCGCGGGCACGATGCCCGCCGCCTGCAGCACCGGCTCCGGCGCGATGCCGCGCGCGCGCAAGCCCGCGATGGCGTGATGCACGAAGCAGATGGCGACACTGTGTTTTTCCATGGAAAGGCAAGGATCGGGAACGGATGGCTTGCTGGCCCAGGCTTGCCGGCAGTGGCAAACGAGTTCAGCAAGGTTGGCGGATTCTGGC
Organism: Cupriavidus sp. GW821-FHT02F09; assembly: GCF_059421605.1. Lineage (NCBI taxonomy): Bacteria > Pseudomonadati > Pseudomonadota > Betaproteobacteria > Burkholderiales > Burkholderiaceae > Cupriavidus > Cupriavidus sp. GW821-FHT02F09. The sequence goes on along the minus strand of NZ_JBWKVH010000032.1, from coordinate 3,087 downwards.
ATAGGAGCGCCTCGCCTGTCTTCCTACACTTGCTGCCAACACTCCCGCCCAGTGCGGGCCACCAGACCGCCAGCCTCACCCGGATCGCGTGCCCCCACGCCAATCCCGGCCCAACCCGAGCCGCCATGCACCACGAATTCAGCGAACAGCAAGCCATGATCCGCGACACCGCTCGCGCCTTCGCCAGCGAGCGCCTGGCGCCCTGCGCCGCCGAGTGGGACCGTGCCGGCCAGTTGCCGCCGGAGGTGGTGGCGGAGATGGGCGCGCTCGGGCTGCTCGGCATGATCGTGCCGGAGGAATGGGGCGGCACGTATACCGACTACATCGCCTACGCGCTGGCCATCGAGGAAATCGCCGCAGGCTGCGCCGCCTGCGCCACCCTGATGAGCGTGCACAACTCGGTGGGCTGCGGCCCGATCCTGCACTACGGCACGCAGGCGCAAAAAGAGCGCTACCTGCCGCGCCTGGCCAGCGGCGAAATCATCGGCGCGTTCTGCCTGACCGAGCCGCAGGCCGGCTCGGAAGCGCACAACCTGCGCACCCGGGCGCACGCCACGGACAATGGCTGGGTACTGTCAGGCAGCAAGCAGTTCGTCACCAACGGCCAGCGCGCAGGCGTGGCCATCGTGTTTGCCGCCACCGAGCCGGCACAAGGCAAGCGCGGCCTGTCGGCCTTCGTGGTGCCCACCGATACGCCCGGCTTCTCGGTGCACACGCCCGAGCGCAAGATGGGCATCCGCGCCTCCGACACCTGCGCCATCACGCTGGACGACTGCCACGTGCCGCACGACGCGCTGCTCGGCGAACCCGGCGAGGGACTGCGCATTGCCCTGTCAAACCTGGAGGGCGGGCGCATCGGCATTGCCGCGCAGGCACTCGGCATCGCCCGCTCGGCCTTTGAGGCCGCCTGCCGCTACGCTGCCGAGCGCGTGCAGTTTGGCCGCCCGCTGCGCGAGCATGCGCCCATTGCCAACATGCTGGCCGACATGGCCACCGAGCTCAACGCCGCACGCCTGCTGGTGCACCGCGCCGCGCACATGCGCACGGCCGGCCAGCCCTGCCTGTCGGAAGCCTCGCAGGCCAAGCTCTATGCCTCCGAGCTGGCCGAGCGCGTGTGCTCCAAGGCGCTGCAGATCCATGGCGGCTACGGCTACCTGGAAGACTACCCGGTCGAGCGCCATTACCGCGACGCCCGCATTACGCAGATCTACGAAGGCACCAGCGAGATCCAGCGCATGCTGATCGCCCGCACCCTTTGAGCCGCTTGCCCGACGACTTGCCTGACCACTTGCCCGAACACCTTCCTGTCTTGCACCACCCACACTTAGAACCGACGGAGACCACCCCATGAGTGCCCAGAACCCCAACGCCGCCGTGCCCACCGTCAAGCTGTTGATCAACGGCGAGTGGGTGGAGTCCGCTGCCACCGAATTCCGCCCCGTGGTCAATCCGGCCACCCAGCAGGTGCTGGCGCAGGTGCCGCTGGCCACCGCGGCCGAGGTCAATGCCGCCGTGGGCGCCGCGCACCGCGCCTTTGCCACGTGGCGGCACACGCCGCTGGGCGCGCGCCTGCGCATCATGCTCAAGTACCAGGCGCTGATCCGCGAGCACAGCAAGCGCATCGCCGCCATCCTCACCGCCGAGCAAGGCAAGACCCTGGCCGACGCCGAAGGCGACATCTTCCGCGGGCTTGAGGTCGTGGAACACGCGTGCTCGATCGGCACGCTGCAGCAAGGCGGCTTTGCCGAGAACGTGGCCGCCACTGTCGACACCTACACCCTGCAGCAGCCGATTGGCGTGTGCGCCGGCATCACGCCGTTCAACTTCCCGGCCATGATCCCGCTGTGGATGTTCCCCATGGCGATCGTGTGCGGCAACACCTTCGTGCTCAAGCCATCGGAGCAAGACCCGCTGTCCACCATGGAACTGGTCAAGCTGGCCATCGAGGCCGGCGTGCCCGCCGGCGTGCTCAACGTGGTCCATGGCGCGCGCGAGGTGGTGGACGCGCTGTGCACGCACCCGGACATCAAGGCGGTTTCCTTCGTCGGCTCCACCGCCGTGGGCACCCACGTCTACAACCTCGCCGGCGCGCACGGCAAGCGCGTGCAATCGATGATGGGCGCCAAGAACCACGCCGTGGTGCTGCCCGACGCGCACCGCGAGCACACGCTCAACGCGCTGGCCGGCGCAGCCTTCGGCGCGGCCGGCCAGCGCTGCATGGCGACTTCGGTAGCCGTGCTGGTGGGCGCCGCGCGCGAATGGCTGCCCGAACTGGTGGAAAAGGCCGCCACGCTCAAGGTCGGCGCCGGCAACGAGCCTGGCACCGACGTATGCCCGGTAGTATCCATCGCCGCCAAGCAGCGCGTGCTCGGCCTGATCGAAGCCGGCGAACGCGAAGGCGCCACGCTGGCGCTCGATGGCCGCAACGTGCAGGTAGCCGGCTACCCCGAAGGCAATTTCATCGGCCCGACCGTGTTTGCCGATGTCACCACCGAGATGTCCATCTACACGCAGGAGATCTTCGGCCCGGTGCTGGTAGTGATCAGCGTCGACACGCTGGACGAAGCCATCGCCCTGGTCAACCGCAACCCCTTCGGCAACGGCACCGGCGTATTCACGCAAAGCGGCGCGGCCGCCCGCAAGTTCCAGAGCGAGATCGACGTCGGCCAGGTCGGCATCAACATCCCCATCCCGGTACCCGTGCCCTACTTCAGCTTCACCGGCTCACGCGGCTCCAAGCTCGGCGACCTCGGCCCCTATGGCAAGCAAGTGGTGCAGTTCTATACGCAGACGAAGACCGTCACGGCAAGGTGGTTTGACGACGCAACGGTAAATGATGGGGTGAATACGACGATCAGCCTGCGCTGATTGGCAAGCATCGGCTTCGGCCAGCGCCCGCCCTCTCCCCCGGCCCCTCTCCCACAAGTGGGAGAGGGGAGCCAACCAGCAGGAGAGTCAGAGCACCGATTTGGTGTAGCCATGCGCGATGCGAAGCGAGCCGCCAAGGTTTACCTAGGCCGTATGGGGCGCCTCGGGATTCGGCGAAAAGAGCGGAAAAGAGGGACCCATGTCTGAGTATCGCCTTAA